>JAYUOP010000149.1:0-8652 GCA_043760745.1 Hyphomicrobiales bacterium | reverse complement strand
TGTCGTTGCCAGCGCCCGCATCAATAAGATCATTACCGCCGCCACTATTGATCACGTCATTGCCCGCATCAGCCATAACATGATCCATGCCGATCGTTCCAGTCATGACGTCATTTGTAGCAGTGCCCATAATGTAGTTGCCATTATGCGCCGTCGCCAAAGCAACTGTCGGTGAACTCACCAGACTAACATTGTCAAGATAAGCACCAAGGAAATCATTTTGACCGGAGAGCTCCCGGAATGAAAGTTTGTCGAGATTGCCAGTACCACTCACTGTAAATGTAAAGTGCTGCAAACTGCCAAGACTGGGGTTGATGCTCGCAACCACAACACCATTCCAAAGTACATCGAATGCTGATGATCCGGCAGCTGTTCCAACAGCGTCAAAGCTCAACGTGTAGCTCTGTGCTGCTGTGGTCTGCACCATTTGATAGAGTTCGTCCGCCGCACCACCAGCGTCAAGATCGAGCATCTGCGAACCTAAGTGATTAACCAGCACAACAAAGTCAGCGCCAGCATTTTTCCAGCCCGACATTTGTAAATTGCTAAATCCCTGCCAACCAGCTGTTCCTGTAATACCAACATTTTGCATCGCGCCATTGGTAATCAGGTTAACCGTCACCGGACCAGAGCTGCCCGCAACCAAGCTTACATTGTCAAGATAGGATCCAAGGTAGTCGTTTTGTGATGCCAGTTCACGGAATGATAATTTGTCTAAACCGCCGGTTCCAACAACAGAGTAGACAAAGTTTTGAATGGTCGTTGTGCTTGGATCAACAGTTGCAATAACACCGCCATTCCATAAAACCTGAAAGGCAGATGATCCCACAGCAGTGGCTATGGCATCAAAGCTCAATGTATAAGTTTGCGCGGCCTGCGTTTGCACGGTTTGAAACAATTCATCGGCAGATCCAACCGGATCCAAATCCAACATTTGCGATCCCATGTAGTTGACAAGAACTACATTATTTGACCCGCCATTTTGCCAACCTGTGCTTTGGCTATTGGTAAAGCCTTGCCAGAAATTATCACCGGCAATAGTTTGGCTTTCCATATTAGCATTCACGATCAAATTGGGCGGCGGTGCTGCCGTTCCTAGCTCAAGAACCACTTTATCCAACAGCCCACCGAAGGAATCTGTATCCGATGCCAAGCTACGGAAAGATAATCGATCATTGCTACCTGACCCTGTTACTTTAAAAGCGTAAGTTTTGAATATGGTATCGGTTGGTGAGATAGTGGCAATAACATTACCATTCCACAAAACTTCAATTTTCGACGAGAGGATGTAGCTTGCACGACCAGCAAAATCAAAGCTGAGATCATAAGTTTGCCCGGCGCGCGTGCTTACATCCTGCCAAATTGTTCCGCGTTGTGCATCGAGCTCCATAAATGTAGCGCCGTCTTTGGCCGTTACGCCAAAAAGTCCACTTTTCCAAAGTTCGAAGTTGTTCGCTGTAGAATGCCAACCAGCCAAATCATCAAGAATTTCAAAATTCGATTGATCGAAGGTCGCGGCGGTTTCAAAACTACCATTGGTCAGGAGGTTAGCCGCGTTCAAAACCGCACCTGTGTTAAACACAGGATCAACCTCGATAACCGGCGCCATCGATGGCACCCCAGCATTGTTCCAAACAAACAACATCCAAGAACCAGCGGTTAATCCTTGCTGCGTGCCGGGTAAATTAACGGTGATCGTGTTATTCGCGCCAACCGTGTAGGTAAGGTTCATGAACCCTGAGTTCATATTGAAGTCGTGGGTTGCGGCTCCGGATTTCACGAATGTGAGTTTGGATATGTCCGCCGCATTGGCAACCTGTATTGTAAACTGCGTGCCCGCTTGAACGTGTTCCGGATTGTCAGTGATGATGGGTCGCGTCGCCAGTGTACCTGATGAATTATAGAGATAAGCTGGTTTGTAAATTTGGCCGTTTTGTTGGTCCGCCATGTAAGGTCCGGGACCGCCGCCAAATGAACCGCCACCCATTGAAAGAATTGAGCCATCTGGCAGCAAAATAGTTGTAGAATGGTAGAGCCGTGGAACCGCTTCCGCATCTACCGTCGTCAAGGAATTATTGGCCGGATCCCAGATAACCGCTGTTTTGATTGCTGTAGTATCAACATTGGTGGAAGTTGATCCCCCATTGATCAACACCTTGCCATCGGCAAGTACAGTCATGCTCGCATAGTTTCGCTGCGCGCCGAGGTCGGCAACCTTTGTAAATACCGGTGTGGCACCCGTGATATCCATGGTCCAAAGACCGGTGCCTGCATCCGCAACCAATATCTTTCCGGGTGCATAAAGCGTTGCCGAAGATTCCCAATTATAGCCAAATGGTAAAGTACCTATTTTGACTATGCTTCCAGCACCAGCAGTGTCTAGCAACATTACATTGCCGCTGTCGTTGAAATAAACCACTTTGCCGTCAGCGCGAACAAATGCGCGATCGTATGCCGCCCTGACGCTGGCATCAAAAGCCCCCGTAAGAGTGCGCCACCCTTCGCCTGGCGTGTAGACTTCCGGAATTTTGACGACAGTTCCACTGCGGTCCGAACCACCGAGTTGGAGGATTTGACCATTATTGAGATTGATTGACGTTGCATACCAGCGCGCGAAGGCCATTTGACCATGACCATCCGGTGTAATCTGGTTGGTGATTGTATTGAAATTATTGACATCAGCAACGCCAGTGTTGGTGGAACCAAGCGGCCGCGCATCCCCACCGCCGATCAAAATATTATTTGATCCCGGCACAACAATCGCGTTCGCACAGAAAATATCAGTTGCGGTTTGCGTGTGATGATCAATGGTTTGATGAACGCCCGTGACCGGGTCCCACACATCGTGATACATAACGGCACCCTGCTTGCCGACCAGATCTGTGCCAAATGATAACACTTTGCCATCTTGGGTCAGAACAGAATGAATGCCAATAAGCGGCCAATCGAACAGAGAACTCCAGGCTCCAGTGGTGCTTGCAGGCATAATTCACTCCAAATTCAAAACGCAGTTACTTGAATTTGAAGCAAGAATGATGCCACTGGGGGTATCCAGTCCACAATGTCAGGCAGTTCAATGCAATGCCCAAGTGGAAATTTACTGTCGCAAAGAAAGCTACGGCTAGAGAGCTCCCAGACCAAATTTCTTAACAAGCAGCGTCGTCAGCCCACACACACTCGCCGACAAAAACGCACCCCAGATCATGTCAATGATGGCAATCTTCACGGTGAACCCTTTGAGTGTTGCCAAGTTAGTGAGGTCATAAGTGGCATAGGCTACGAAACCAAAAAATGCGCCCATAACGACAGCTTGCTGAACACTGCCAATTGCAACGGCGGGTGCGATCACAAAAGCCACCATCCCGGCCACAAATATTAGATAAAACAAAAACGCTATTGGCAGGTTTGGGCGGTCCAGCAGGATCGATCCAATCTCATTATAATAAACTGTGCGCCCCGCAGTCGATAACCAAATGGCGTCCAACCCGAGAAACACTACGATCGCAATCATATATTGCCAAATATAAACCGACATTCTGCACCATCCCTGTTAAAAATGTTTACGCGGAATGTGCAAAAAGGATCACATCAATCGTCGCGGTAAACTTTTTCGCGGCGCTCATGGCGTTCTTGTGCTTCGATCGACAGCGTTGCAATGGGGCGGGCGTCCAAGCGCTTCAAGCTAATCGGATCGCCAGTTTCTTCGCAATAGCCATAAGTGCCATCATCAATACGAACTAAGGCTGATTCAATTTTGGAAATCAATTTCCGTTGCCGATCGCGGGCGCGCAACTCCAATGAACGATCAGTTTCAGAAGACGCGCGGTCGGCAAGATCCGGCAGCACATGGTTTTCTTCTTGCAAATGCGAAATAGTTTCGCGGCTCTCGCGCAAAATATCTTCTTTCCACGCTTTAAGTTTCTTGCGGAAATAAACGATTTGCGCATCGTTCATAAATGGCTCGTCATCGCTCGGACGATAATCAGTATCAAGTGCGGTCGTCATAAATATTAAACCTTCAATCCTTAAGCGGGCGGCTTATAGCCCCGCAGCACTACTTCTACAATACGTGTTAAAAACGAGAATCATTGGTGGTTTCAAGTGTTGATAACTTGTTTCCATGCAAATCCAATGCCACGGTTTAATGACGGCTTTTGGCTTCCTCAATGCGGTCTTTCGCTTGCATCAGCCAATAAGCCCCTTGCACGCCCAGCCTGCCCAACTGACCAAAAGCCCATTGCGGCGCATAAGGTGTAAACCGCCGATAGTCGTCATCGACACCACAAATCGCTCGCGCCAAAACTTTGCCTGCCATCGCCGTTGTGTTCATGCCATGACCACCAAACGCCGTAGCAAACCATTGACCCGAATTGTCTCGGCCAATCAGTGGCATTTTATGCAAAGCATATCCCATAATCCCCGCCCACGCATAATCCATCTTTGGTTGGCCAAGCTGCGGGAATACAGAAAGCATATCGCCGCGCATTTTTGCAGCCAACATTGCAGGCTCTTGAACGCGCGTTGTAATCCGCCCACCCCATAATATACGCCCCTCCGAAATCACACGATAATAATCACCCGCCCGGCGTGTATCCGAAATCGCAGACCTCGTAACAATCGCATCTTGGTTCAAGGGTTCTGTCACTGCAACATAGGTTGCAACTGGAAGCACTGCTCGACCCGTAAGCGGATGAATATTGCGATCCAATGATGATACACAATGAACGACATGCTGACAGTTCACGAAACCACGCGCCGTTTTAACGCGAATTGCTGCACCATTTTTTTCAACGCTTAAAGCGGGGCATTCTTCAAAAACTTGCGCACCCAGTGCTTCCAGTTTTGCGAGAAGCATCAAAGCATAGCGTAAGGGATGAAAATGAAATGCTGTGTTGCCACTTACACTTTCAAAATAACGCTCTGATTTCAAATGCGCCCGCGTTTCTGCAACAGGGTTGAATTGCGTTGGCTCATTGTAAACATGGGTCATCGTTTCTGCATGCGCCCGCAATCCCCCATCATCACGGTGTCGTAAAGCTACGAGCCAGCCCTGCCCCATATTTAGTGTTGGATCAGAATTCGCAATTTCCGCCCGCACATATTCTGTGCCCTCGCGCGATAAGTTATAAAGTTTTTGTGCGGCTTCAAGTCCAACGCGTTTAGCAACAGTTTCAATGCCCTCAGCAAAACCATTGGACACAAACCCGCCGTTACGCCCCGATGCACCATGCGCAATGCGCTTGGATTCGAGAAGGGCCACCGACTTTCCAGCCCGCACTAATTCCAGCGCTGTAGTCAATCCAGCCAACCCACCGCCAATCACGCAAACATCAACCGAAACGTTTTTATCAAGCGGCGGGCGCACCAAATTTCGCGCTGCCGTGGCTTCATACCAAGTTGAAAATTTCTGAACTTCTTGTGTCAAAATAGGACGCTCCAAACGTGTCATGCTTAACGCAAAATTAGCGGAATTAGTACAAATTGAAATTAGTTAGTTTTGGGTTTGGGAAATTTGTCATGCGTATTTCGTCTCTTCTGCTTATTTGTGTTTCCGGTATAGCACTCAGCGCCTGCGCCGCTACGGATTCAGCATATCAATTGGACAGTGGCCTTGGGGTTTGCGGTTTCAGCTGCAAACCCAAGCCTATCGTGGTGCCAGTAGTCACAACACCAACAACGCCAGTAACCCCCGTGGATACGACAAACATCGGCAACGATGTCGATATTAAGGCTGATACCGGCGATCATACTATTGCATTGGAAGCCCAACGAATAGTTCTTCCACATGATAAAGTGCGGTCAATCTTGACTATTACTGAGGCAGACCCGTTAATTGGCACTCCCAAAACTGTGAAAATTGACGTTGATACCAAAACAGCAAGTAAGAGTTCCTGGCCAAAGTCCAAAACCATGAAAATCGACCTATATGGAACTAACACACCATTTTCATACCGTGTTGCAGGCCATGTAAACACCCCCCCTTATGCAGCCCCAATTACGCCTATGGCGGCTCTCGTTACCATCCCCGGTCAAGGTCTTGGTGGAACTTATGAAGAGTACCACATTGTCCAGGCAGGTGAACTTGGCAAAAATGTTGTAGATGAAGAATTACAGATTTGGTCATGGGCAGATAGTCATGCCGTTCAGTATCGTGATGTAACAGTTGGCGGCGGTGTTGCCCGCAATCAAGCTTGGTCTTTTGGTGGAACCAAATCGACAGCTGCAGTGGTTGATGCAAAAAGTGGCACTGTTAACTTCAAAGGGAGATTTGGAGCAACTGCCAAAACTTCTGGTTACGAAGATCAAAACTTTGGCGTCAATCTTTCAGACACAGATTTAACCAATAATGATGTGCAATACTTATCCCACAATAGAAATTGGGCTGTAGAAGGCAGCACAGATGTTAACGTCAATTTTACAACAGACGAGATGTTGGGAACGCTTTCTCCGGAAGTCTGGATCGCTGATGCCACAATGAATGGGGCTAATTTTAAGCTCGCAGTAATGAGCGACAATGTTAACAGTCAAAACCATTCAAACTTTATGAACACTAACATCCTACTCAAAGGCAAACTTACCACTAACTCAACTTCTGTAGCAACGGACAACAGCGCGCTAGCGCACAACACAATAATCGGCACCGCAGAAGCTGACCCCAACATGGGCTGGGTGAATTACGACGGTCTTAATCCAGTGTACGCTGCCACTTTTGGTGCGAACGCCGACAGTATTACTGGCGCATTTAATGTGGAGGCCGTTGGACGTGACCCTTGGGGTGGCCTTGCGCTTGAGAATGATGAACGTGGTTTTCTACAGATCGGTGGCGTGTTCCACGCGAAACAGTGTACAGTATTGCCGTGCCCGTAAAGACATCAAATCGGCCGAAATTGCGTGGATCACTATGCGCAATTTCACTTTTTCTGGCATCGCTCGTTTTAGTAAGTGGCGCACACGGCGCCGCGCTTACAACCCCTACCCGGCAGCAAATCGCCGAATTCGAAGCCTCGCCAGAATCGGCACGCGTAAAACTACTTATCTTGCTAGCAAAATCTGGCAAGCATGACCTTGCTTCAAGTCTTTTACAATCCTATCCTTTGCAAGGCGAGCACGCGGCAAACCGCACCTTATTCATTGAAGGTTTGATTAGAAAAGCCGACGGCGATCTCACTGGAGCAACCGGCAAATTTCGCGCCGCTCTCGCCGATCAACCCAAGCTCACACTGGTGCGCCAAGAGTTAGCCCAAACACTCGTGATGCTTGATGAAAATGATAGCGCCAAACATCATCTCACATTGCTAGCGGCCGATGCACCATCTGAAGAGGCGGCCACGGGTGTGCGTTCGTTCATCGACCAAATCGACGAAAAAACACCGTTCCGTTTTGGCGCATATGTTTCTTTCGCACCGTCTACAAATGTGAACAGCGGCTCCGGCCATTCCACTGTGTATTCGCCATTCTTCAAAATGACTGGTGATATTGATCCATCAATGCAAGCCATGAGTGGCATAGGATTTGCCGTTGGTGGCAACGCTGGCTATTCGCGCCGCCTCGGCAATGATTTCGTGACAGTGTTAGCGGCAGGCTTAAACGCTCAGCTCTATGACAATGATGTATTCAATAATTATTCTGCCAGCCAATCCGCCGAGTTGCGCTACTTGCTCGATAAAGGTTACGTCGGTGTTGGCGGCGTGGCCAGCGAAACGCTTGATATTGATGCCATGGACGTTGGAAATTTCAATTATGGTCCGCGCCTCAGCATTCAATACAATCTTAATGCAAAGAATCGCGTCAACGCCAGTGTTATGCATGAGTGGCGAACGCGTCCCTTTAGCGAAAGCGGCGATGAAACCGCATGGATCGTAGACGCCGGCATTACCCATTCAGTAGACTCAACCATGACTTTTGGTGCTTCTGTCGGATTTACTAGTGTTGAAAATGGTTATGAAACAACATCTTATGACGCGATTTCATTAGGCATTAACGCTTACAAAGAATTGCCAAAGGGGTTCACTCTTTCGCTCTACGGTCAAGCACGCAAATCCGATTATGATGGCATTACCGTGGTCATGCTTGATACCCGCGAAGATACCCGTCTTATTGGCTCGGCAACCATTACCAAGCGCGACTTTGATATTTTTGGTTACGCACCTTCACTTGAATATACCTATGTGAACAACATCAGTAATTTCACACTCTACGACTACGACAGCCACGCGATTGATTTAAAGCTGACCAAGGATTTCTGATCCCGTATTGCTCTCATTGCCCCAGTCGGGCTAATGAGAACCATGCGCTTTCAAAATTCAAACGATTTCCGCAATTGGCGTTCAAAAGCCGTCACCATTCTGGGCATGTCTGGCGTGGGCAAAACCCGCCTATCCGTCATGCTGCAAAAAAGCGATTGGTTTCAATACTCGGTCGATTACCGCATCGGCACGCGCTACATGGACGAGCACATCGTCGATAACTTCAAACGCGAAGCCATGAAGAATGAATTCTTGAGCCAACTGTTGCGTTCGGATTCAATTTACATTCGCTCCAACATTACCTTTGACAATCTCGCACCCCTCGCCACGTATCTCGGAAAACCCGGCAATCCAGCGAAGGGTGGCATTAGCTTTGCCGAATATCAACGCCGCCAAGCTGAGCATT
>JAYUOP010000148.1:0-8675 GCA_043760745.1 Hyphomicrobiales bacterium | reverse complement strand
AGGCTTCATACCAGTTGCAGCTTGCGCCAAATCGAAGCCGTTCATGCCGCCGGGCATGACCACGTCCGAGAACATCAGATCAACGTCAGGATTTTCTTGCAAGCGTGCCAAAGCTTCAAAGCCGTCTCCCGCTTCAATGATATCATAACCGAAATCTTCCAAGAAACCGCAAGCTACAGCCCGCACTGCTTCTTGATCTTCAACCACCAAAATCTTTGGTTTCCGCACAGCAGCCACAACCGGCTCATCAGCTTGTGGAACGACAGCAGCGATTTCTAAAATCTCGCCACCGGGTAAAACCTCACCTGGCATCATGCGGCGTGGCAAATACATTTTGATCGATGTGCCGTGACCAACTTCACTATAAACGCTTATGTGTCCACCTGATTGCTTGATGAAGCCATAGACCATTGAAAGGCCAAGGCCAGTGCCCTTGCCCGGCGCTTTCGTGGTGAAGAATGGTTGGAATACTTTTTCCAGCAATTCGGCGCTCATGCCGCAACCATTGTCAGACACTGCGACCAACACATAATGCCCCGGCGTTACTTCCGGATGTTTCTCAGCGTAGAAACTGTCGAGATATGCAGGCTGCGTTTCGATCGTTACACGACCGCCTTCCGGCATTGCATCGCGCGCATTGATGGAGAGATTGAGGATCGCTGATTCTAACTGCGATGGATCGATCAAAGCATGCGGAGTTCCCGGCATGATTTGAACTCTGAGTTCCATGTTTTCGCCAATAGTGCGGGCGACGAGACTTTCCATGCCGCTGACCAAATCATTGACCAGAACATCTTGCGGCTCAAGTTCTTGTTTGCGGGCGAAAGCAAGAAGTTGGCGCGTCAAATCGGAACCCTTTTGCGCCGCATTGATAGCTTCCGCCATACGCGCCGCTGATTTTTCATCGGTTTGAACTTTGCCTTCAACCAATTGCAAATTGCCAATGATAATCGTCAAAAGATTATTGAAGTCATGCGCCAAGCCACCTGTGAGTTGACCAATCGCTTCCATTTTTTGCGCTTTTTGCAAACGCTGATTGACGACATTTCTGTCAGTGACATCGATAACTTGAACAATTAACTGCTCGGTATCGCCCGTTTCATTTTTCACCAATGAAATAGAAGTCGCACCGTGCATGATTTTTTTATCGGCTGCCAAATAGCGCAACTCTTGTTGCAGGACAGGAACTTCGCCAGTCAATAATTGACGCATGCCATTAATGAATTGGCTGCGATCATCATTGTGCACCATTTCATCAAAAGCGGCAGTCGACGATTCTAAATCAGGACGGCCAAGGAAATCACAAAGTGCGGTATTGGCAAGTTCAATCATGCCAGTTGGCGAAACCACAGCCATGCCGTGAACGGCAGCAGCGAATGCACCTTTGAAACGTTGGTCACTGCGGGTCGAAGCTATCTCAGCAATTTTTTGGGCTGTGATATCTTGCAGCATACAAACTGAACGCTCGATGCGCCCCTTCTCACCGCGATAGGCAGTCATTGTTAGAAGGACAGTTGCTAGGCTGCCATCTTTGCGTTGTACAAAAAGTTCTTCATTGTGACACATGCCAGTCACCAGATAGCGCGGATAGATTTGGGTTACCAAATGCGTGCGCGATTGCGGAGCTAAGAATTCATTGAATGGACGACCAATAGCTTCGAGCGCACCATAACCAAAGGTTTTGCACCACTCATTGTTGACAGTCGTCAGGCGGCCTGAACCATCCATGCTATGCAAAACGATAGGCAACTTGTGCAGCAAGAGTTCATACACTTTGCCATTTTGATCAGGAAAAAATGGAACACCCTCCAACACATTGGCAGAGCGCTCAATCGACCAATTTGCGGTGGCGCTTTTGGCATCATCCCAGCCCGAAAGTTTTGTATCCATGCCGGTGGTTTTAAGAACAGGGTTCATAGCGCAGCTCATCTCCAAAAGTATCACTAATGAAACTATCGCAAACGGCGTTAACAGACCCTTGCTGCCATGGTTAAAAACGTATTCTAACGCGTAAGAAATCAGTAACACTTCATTCTTGGTAAACGCGAGCTTAAGAGCGTGCGGGACGACCTACAGCTTCGACCGTAATAATCGCTTGCAGCAAGCCATCATCGCCGCGCGCTTCTGGCAAATAGTGTTTTTCAACTTGAACATTTGTTCGCGGATCATGCGCGCCAAACTCCAAAGCCAGTGCGATTGCTTTTTCGGTTGCGGTTTTTTCAGCAAAACCTAGCGCATCTGCCGGAACACTAAAGACTTGGGACGCTCCGCCGCCATGAACCCGGAATGCGCCGTTGCCATCGCCGTCAACAGTCACCACCACGCGGTGCGCCACAAACCCAGCAGCAGCCCCAACCGCATTGGCCACATCACAATTTGGCGCAAAAACAACTTCACACTCCAAGCGCTTTGCCACTTCGCCATAAAACACTTTAACCGGTCCACCTACAGCCACAATTGGAACTCGTGGCGAGAGTTTGACCCGGCCCAAATGAATATCGTTGGTTCCAGCGCAAACGCTATCCACCAAAGTGTTTGCCCCGGGGGACAAAGCAAATGCTGTGTCTAATATTGCCCGCGCTGAAAGGGCCACGGTGCGGCTCCAAATTGCCTGACAAAATTCTGCGATGCGTTCTGGTGTTCCCGCCCGCATATCCCGAAAGCGCAAAGCCAATTGTGCCGCCAACACCGCAGCGGGTTTTGACCAATTATCTTGCATATCCAAAACATGCGCCACATCCGAAGGCGTCAACGCGCAAAACTGGATCAGTCCTTTTTTCCGAAGTGTTCCGACGGCCCGCTGTGCCGCCGAACTCACCGCAACTTTACGCAGTTGAATGGGGCGGTCGCTTACGCGGGCTAAAACCTCTTGCTCAATTTTTGTGAGTCCTGCGGCATTGCCACCATTCGCAGCACCAAACGGCAAGACTAAAAACCGTCCGTGCATAGACCCGCCATCAGCATCGGCCATATCGGCTTGCAACATGGCGATGACTTCAGGGAACCGTATACCCAACAGCGAAATTGGCACAACGCGTTGCGGCCCGAGTTCAATGCTACCGTCAATGCTCAAATGAACTTCACTATCGCCACCAAGTCCTAGAGTTTTAACGTCAATGGCTTTCACCATGGTGCGCCAACCACCAACTTCGGCTCCCTGCTCCGCAACTTGTGGCCGACCATTCATCAACACGCCAATATCCGTGGTCGTGCCACCCATATCGGACATAATAAAATCATCCAACCCAGAAAGCCAGCGCGCACCGACCAGACTTGCTGCCGGACCCGACAAAACCGTCTCAATCGGTTTTGCCATAACCGATTGCGCTTTCGCCATGCTGCCATCGCCCTTCACAATCATCAGTGGGCAGACAATATTCAAGCCTTTCATAGCCCGTTCTACAGCAGCAATCAGCATCGAAATCCGCGAGATCAATCGCGCATTGAGAACAGCAGTTAGCGCCCGCCGCGGCGCATCTAAAGCACTCGTCAATTCGGTAGAAATGGTTGCTGGTTTACCAGTGCGCTCCGTTACAATTTCACGTGCGCGAAGCTCATGAGCGCCGTTGCGGACGGCAAAAGCCGAAGCAATCGCAAAGGCGCTGACCTCAGGCACCATGGCATCAGCTGCAGCAGCAATCGCAGCCACATCCAGCTTCGCAGCCTCTTCACCATTATGATCATGACCACCGGCAATCATTTGAATAAGAATACCTGGAAAAGCTTTGGCAATGCCTGTGCGCTCAACCATCCGCGCATCAAATCCAATTAATAAAACACCAACTGGATTGCCATGCCCTTCGACGACGGCATTGGTCGCTAAAGTAGTTGATACTGAAACGAGTTCAATTTCACTGGCCGGAATAGCACCGCTAAGTTTACCAAATGCAGCACCTATGGCTTCGGCAACACCGATGGATAAATCGCCTTTGGTGGTAATGGCTTTAGCGGTTGCCAATATACTGTGGCTTTGATCTTCAATAATGGCAGCGTCCGTGTAAGTGCCGCCAGTATCAACGCCGATGAGATAACCCATTCTAAAACCATTCCAATTCTAATTCTCGCAAGCACTGATTGGCACTGCAAACGCTAACTGGCAATGAAAAATTATCCTGTCGAAAGCGCTTTCATATTCGCTTTCAGCTCCGCAATCGAGCCATCAACTGCTGCCCGTTCTGCTTTTAACTTAATCACCTGTAATCGCGCTGCTATCAAAGGACCTGCGAATTCTGGATTGCTCACCGAACGCACCACTTTAATGTATTGTTCAGTCTCAGTAATTGCCTGCGAAATTTTAGCTTGGGCATCAACGAGACCGACTACTGCTCGCTGATGGGCATCACGCAGCACTGAAATCTGCCACAGTGTTCCGCCCTCCTCGCTTTGAATGGCCCGCGCTCTGGCAAGCTTTGCGCGCTCTTCATGGGCAAACCGCTTCGGCGCTAGCGCACCAAGTTTAACTGAAAAACTCACCTTGCCATTGAAGCTGTCGTCAAAGCTGTTAATGCCATCTTTGAGATCACTTTCGTTCCATCCCGCAGAAACCGAAAGATCCATGGCATCTACGGTTCGCATTTGGTTATTCACGTCTTCAAGCTCGCCGTCAGCGATCAAGAGCTCGCGGCCGTAAACGTCGGCCCCTTTGGAGCTGCCAATTTTATCCGACATCCGGCGATCTGCTTGGCTGCGCGCGGTAGCTGCATCAGCGCTGATTTGATCCAGCATCACAAGCAGTGACGATGCTTTGTCTTTGGTCATATTGCCAGATTGCAATTCTTGCGTAATCAACTTCCGAATGGACGCCATTTCGGATTTCCGCCCCGCAATGCTTTGTGACTTTGCGCGATAGCCTGCCGACGTTAGACTCTGTGGTGCCACAAAAGCTAACTTCTGCAGGCCCATTTCGGCCATATAGCGCCGACATTTAATTTCTGCAGAGCGCTCAATGAGTTCGGCTTTCGTAAAGCTGGATAGATTGAGACCAACACTCAAACCAGCTTTCGCGCCATCGTCCAAACTTCCACTAAGGGTTGGAGAGCGCATGATTGTTGCTTGTGCCGCTGCGTCTTCGTTCAAATACTCGCACCACGCTGACTTATGCGAAGTTGATGTGGATTGCGTCGTTAATTCTTGCGCAACCGGCACGACGTCGGCACTGGCGCCCGCATCACTGGTCACGATACGAATGGCAGGCGGATCCATTTGCCGCGACAGGAAATTGGCTCCCGTGGAGCACCCCGCCATGCTCATGACACTCGTTAAGACGAGCAACGCAGCGCGCCTACTAGAAGAAGAATGGTGGTCGTTTTGCATGCACAATCTCCCGGGTTGCAGATATTTCATCATCCAACAACGCCTCAACAAAAAATCCGCGAATAGGTTTTCCAAAAAACGGATGAACCGCATTCGATTCACCGTCAACTTTATTGCCAACAACGCCCGCTTTGGCGCACCAAATAATGGTCAGTCGACACGAATATAAATCAGCGCCAACTTTAAATTCGTCTTCATTGCCGTAAGGCACAAATAGAACCGTAATTGGCGCAATTGCGGCTCTGGCAACTGGCGATTTTTTCAACTCTTCAATCTGCCGCCGCAACGAACTACTGCTGTTGGAAAGGAGAACTTTACGCTCATTAGCAGACGTAATCTGAACCTCGCCTTGCGCAGCAGCGGACCGCGCTTCAACCGCTTGGTTGGTTAACAAAAGAAGATCAGGTGAAATTCCAGGAATAACAGTCACAGTGTCCATAGACAATTGGGAACGCAATTCCTGTAACGAGTTGATTTTTGCGATGATCGATTCTACGTCAAGTTCCCCATTGCCAATTTGGGTTTCGAGTGCCGCCATCCGTTGGTCCGCCTCTAACAGTCCAATCGTTCCCGACGCCAAAGATGTGCGATCAATCAGTCGCTTTTGGTAAAGCGCATTTAGTTCTGCCGACATGCCGCTTGATTTTAACTGACGCTGGCCGGCGTTAAAAGCTTTCTTGAGCCTAGCAACAGCTTTCTTTTGTGCTTTTAAATTGCGCTGTTGAACCGATATTTCCTTTTTAATCGTCGCAATGGCAAAGCTCACTTGCAGGTCCGCATCTGATTGCGCACGCACCGCTTTGGCTGCTTCTAAATCTGCTTCAGAGAGCCGTTGTTCAATGAGCTGCATGTTGATTTGCAAGTCATTAATTTCGCGCTCAACCCGATTGACCAATTCATGGCCCCGCGACAAAACCAGCGGTGCGGCCCAGTTTGATGATGTTAAGAAATATCCGATCAAAACGCCATAAAAACAAAACGCCGTAAACAAAACACCAAGTAAAACAAATGCCGCGCGTTTGTAGAGATTGGAAACAATCGTCATCATTTTGGCTGAAAGCCAATTAACGAAAGAGAATTTCACATCCTCGGTTGGCGCCGCGATTTTTGCCAATGGCTTATGCGCCGCCAAGCCACGCCCATCGGGTTGATCAAGGCCTAAAACCCGTAACAATTGTTTAGACCTAACAGGAGCGGTAAGCACCCGTGCCACACCCGGCACCCGTAAATATTGTCCAACTTCTGACAATGGACTGATCACTACCAGCTTTACGGGATCACTCAAATTAGCCAGCAGCGGCACCAGAAGTTGATTAGCTAAATCACCAGAACGCTGATCAACTACGACCACATCAAAATTCCGCTCGCGCGTGAGCGCTAATGCATCTTCAATTCCAGTTTTATAATGAAAAGCAACCCTACCAATATGTCCAGAGACCATATCTGAGAACTCATCAACACTTGAACCCACGAAGAGAACTTGCTCAACGCGGGCTTTTGGATAGTGATGGACCGGGCGTGGGCGAACTTGAACCATCAGACCCCGACCGCAGGTTTAGGTTTTTTCTTAACAGCGCCGCGGGTTTCCCACGAAGTCGTCCCCAATGTCGCAATGGCGAGTGGTGTCATGGTAATGTACATGACCGGGAAAACGAATGCCATGGACAGAAACCAGACACCTGACGTTCGCGCCATTTCAGGAAGCTTATGCTTGTTAAACTCATAAGCGATTGCAAAAATGCTTACTAACAAAGCATGTTCCAACATAGGGATTACAAATCCAAGGCTAATGATTTGGCTGATCAAAAACAACGGATAGAAAAATAGTAAAGTCGCCATCGAACAATAATGAACAAGCACCATCGGATGAAACTTGTTCAAATGCGGAAGAGCGGTAAGGAAGTCTACAATGTTAGACCGACGCCAGCGCAATTGCTGGCTCAAGTAATGCGATATTGTAACCGGAGCTTTGGTAAAGCAACGTGCAGTGAAACAAAGCCGTGTGCGGTAGCCCCGCTCAACCAACTTGCGTGTTAAAAAGCGATCCTCCCCATATTTAACTTCATCACCTAAAAATGTGCGTTTTTCTAAGTCATGATCAACAGCAATCAATGCTGCACGCTTGTAAAGTGTGAGGCATCCCGACAAACACATCACATGGCTAAAAGCATTCTCGAGATTTTTGAGAAACTGATAGCCAATCCAGTATTTAACCGCTTGCATACGGGTTAGCCAATTCGCATCGGCATTAGAAACGTATACGCAACCGCCAACCGCATCCGCACCCGACGAATACATATGACGCACCAGATTACGCAAGGCTTGACCATCTACAATCACGTCTGAGTCAACTGATAGTATGAGGTCCGTATGGGCGCGCAAGACAGCGTTCTTGATGCCAAGACGTTTTCCCATGTTTTTCGTATTCTGCTCGACCCGCATACTTGGGAAAGCTTGAACTGCCCGCAACAGATGAGTGTGTGTATCATCAGTGGACAAATCATCAACAAAAACAACGGTTAAACGATCTTTGGGATAGTCGAGAGCGTCAAACGAAGCGGCAGTTTGGAAAACACTGGGACCTTCATTGTAAACCGGCACAATGATTGAAACCGATGGCCAGACTGGAGGATCGTGGTCAAAACGCGGTTGTGTGCGGCGATCAGCGAGGCGCAAAGCTGAGCCAAAGATGTAGCGGTTGGTGAAGACGATCAACACCAATATTGCAAAAAGCCACTCAACAGAAACTAACGCAAGCATACACACACACACAATTCGGGCAAAGCATCCCTGCTCGCCACAGCTGACTATTAAGTGGCATTCATTGCGGTAGCGTTAATTTGTGTTTTGCTGAACCCTAAAATTTACCATCTGATGCAAATCAAATGTTAACCTTTAAATCCGTTTACCAAATCGTTTTACACTTTCGTTCCTCTTTTAAGAGATGCTGATTGCAACAAAAAAATGGATGGGGAATTCATGTTAAACATTGCGTCAAGTGAAACGAACGAAAAAAATGCGAGCTACATCAGGCTTGTTACCGATTTGCCATCAGCATTTCCAAATGCAGCAACAGCGCGTGTGGCCGTTATTGGTTTAGGGTATGTGGGCCTGCCATTAACGCTTGGATTTGCCAAAGGTTCGCGCTCGATTGGCTTTGACATCAACGATCAAAAGATTTCTGAACTGAAAAATGGCGTTGATTTCACTGGCGAAGTAACCGCCGAAGAATTGCGCCTCGGTGATGCCGAATACACAACCGATCCGGTCAAACTTCGCGAAGCTGATGTGATGATCGTTTGTGTGCCAACGCCAGTGAATAGCCACAACCGTCCAGACTATGGCCCTTTATTGGCGGCATC
>JAYUOP010000147.1:0-3442 GCA_043760745.1 Hyphomicrobiales bacterium | reverse complement strand
CACCAATTTTATCATCCGTCAATTTGGCCTGTTGCTCGCCGGGCATAGTGCCAATTTTAACGGCAATGGTCATCGCCTTGCCGTCGCGAACAATATCCATATCAACCGATTGATTAGGCTTCACGCGGGCAATGGTTTTCGCCAAATCGCGTGCGTCTTCAATCTCTGTGCCTCCGATCTTCAAAATCGTGTCACCGGTCTCAAGTCCTGCGTTGAGTGCTGGAGAACCTGCCGTTACTTCAGAAATGATAGCGCCCTTGGCAGATTTCAAGCCTAGTCCTTCAGCAATATCTGCTGTCACGGGCTGAATTTGCACGCCAAGCCAACCGCGCGTTACCATGCCACTCGATTTTAAGCTGTCGATCACGTCTTTTGTCATAGCTGCCGGAATGGCAAAGCCAATACCAACAGAACCGCCGCTTGGGGAATAGATTGCCGTGTTGACGCCGATCACTTCGCCGCTAAGATTAAAGGCAGGGCCGCCGGAATTGCCCTTGTTGATTGACGCATCAATCTGCATGAAGTCGTCATAGGGTCCAGAGCCAATATCGCGGCCAAGAGCGGACACAATACCTGTGGTCACCGAACCACCCAAACCAAACGGATTGCCAACCGCCATCACCCAATCGCCAACCCTGGAATTCCCTTCAGCAAATTTCACAAATTGAAATGTCTTGTCAGATTTAATTTTGATCAAAGCTAAATCAGTTTTGGCATCGGTGCCGATGACATCGGCAAACAACTCTTCGCCACCTTTGATTTTGACCTTCACTTCTGTCGCATTCTGCACGACGTGATTATTGGTGACGACATACCCATCCGCTGAAATGATAAAACCAGAACCCGCTCCGCCGCCGCGGCGCTGCTGTCCTTGGCCTTCTTCCGCGACCACATTTTCAAATTGCACTTCAACGCTAACCACACCCGGCATAACCCGGTCCACCAAATCCGCAAAACCTTGCGATGGATCAATCATTGTCGTTGCCATTTCCGCCCGCACCGGCGTTGCCACAGCAAAAGAACCAACCAATGCCGTAGCACTGAGTAGTCCTGCCGCCATTAGGCTGAGAACAGTATTCTTGTTAATACGGAATTGTGCGGTCATTTTTTTCTCCAAAATCAAAAATTCGATAATGAAGTATTAGCAACCCGGAAATTACACCAACCTTTCCGGCCCATGAAACTCCTGTAAGTCTTGTGGCAAAAAAGTGGCCCTCAACCTGCCTGTCGGCCACCGACTCTCATGCGAAGGCGAACGGGAGAAGGCTGATGTGTTTGGCCTTCTCCCGTTTGTCCTTACAAATGGGAGAAGGTGGCCGACAGGCCGGATGAGGGCACTTTCCATGCGTAAGGTATTTTTCACATCTACGCGCGACGGATTTCTCGTGCCCGTTCGTCTTCATATGCAGGAAGGCAAACTTCCATCACAAAACTGAGGAGACGATCCAAATGCCGAATAAATTTTTGCTGGCAAGCCTTGCTCTTGGGCTAACCGCCGCCACAACCGTTGTTTTTGCCAATGAACCCTATTTGCCGCGTGGACAAAAAGTATTTGCCAGGCTTGATGCCGATAACAATGGCAAGATTGTTTTAGCAGAAATCAGCCCGATGATTACCACGCGCTTCATGAAATATGATGGCAATGGCGATAGCGCCATCTCAGCCGCTGAGATCGACAAAGCCCTCATGGTTGCCCTCGAAAAACGCCGCACTAAAATGATGACCAATATGGACGCCGATAAGAATGGCTCAATTTCAAAACCAGAGCTCGACAAATACGTCAGCGCCATGTTGAATGGAGCCGATACCGATCAAGATGGTGGCGTTAGTTTTTCTGAAGTCACCGCTTTCAAGGTTGCTAAATGGCGCAAAGCCCGTGCAGAAACAACGCCGAACTAAACCCGAAAGGACTGCTCAGAAATTGGCCGCGTTGACTCTGGTCAGAACTGAAACTGCAACTGCGCCACCCCAGAGTGATGCGCAGTTGTTGGCGTTAGTCGGCCAGCAAAATGAACCGGCATTTCAAACCTTGGTTGAGCGCCATTATGATGTCGTCTACCGCGTCGTCTGGCGAATATGTTCTGGCAAGTTAGATGCCGAAGATATTGTGCAAGAAACATTTTTAAAACTTTGGCGCGGGGTTGGCCAGATAAAAGAAGCAGCAGCGTTGCGGGGCTGGCTCATTCGCGTGGCCTCAAATGCCATGCTCGATAAACTTCGGGCAAGAACCCATGATGATCTGGAGTTTGCCGATGAAGTTGCTGATACCAGGCCCAACGCCGAAACTGATTTGCAGCGCGCGCAAGTATCAAATCGCATCGCGCAAAGCCTAGCCAATCTGCCGGAGCGCCAACGCCTCGCATTGACCCTCGTCTATTACGAACAAATGACCAATATTGCCGCTGCTGCCATTATGGAAATTTCCGTTGATGCTATTGAATCACTTCTTTCGCGCGCGCGCCGCAGTTTAAAAGAAAATCTATCATCCCAAAAGAACGAGCTTTTGGCCGTTCTCACCAGTGAAGGGCAATCGCCATGACACCAGATAAAAACACTATGACCGATCAAGAGTTGGATCAGCTTTTAGATTTGGCTCCAATGCCAATGGTGCCAAACGGTGCAAAAGCCCGGCTCATCGCAAAAACAAAAGCCACGGCAAAGATCGTTGCAATAAAACCCCGCACCAAACCCAATTATTGGTTAGCGGGATTGCCGCTTGCCGCCTCCCTTGCCGCCGGACTTTATCTCGGTGTGTCTGGACTTGATCAAACCGTTCTCCCCGGATTGACGGAGGACACATTGGTGGGCGCACTTTCAGAAGAAGTGGCCACGGGTCTTGATGATGCCGAAAATTTTGATGAGGACAGCCAATCATGAATATTCGTGAAACCATGGGTAGGTTTTTGCCCAGCTTGCGCTCCCGCTGGTGGACCCTTTTGTTGGGTGTTTCACTCATGTTTAATTTGCTGGTTCTGGGCGTTATCGGCGGCCATTTTGCCAAGCGCGATGGTGGCGACCGATTGGTTGGCGCAAGCTATGTGCAATTGATCCCGCGCCAGTTCTTGCGTGAATTGAGCCATTCCCGCCGCCGCGAAGTGATGGAGATTGTGAAATCCTATCGCCCTGATTTGCGTGCGTTAAAGTTAGCATCTGAAGAAACCGCAGTGGCCTTAGCCTCCGCCGTGGAGCAAGAAAATTATGATCCCGCCGCCGTCAAAGCGGTGGTCGATGGCTTCTCCACCAAAAGCGGTGCCCTGGCCAGCAAAGGCGGCGACGTCGTCCTAAAAATCATGGCACTCCTCACTCCAGAAGAACGAAAACAATTAGCCAGCGCCATTCGCAATCGGGGGAAGAAGAAGTAGGTAGGCTCGTGCAGCGAGCGATCAATTATGATCCATTGCACCGTTGTCCCCAAAACTCTCCATCACCGCCCTTGTGGCGG
>JAYUOP010000146.1:0-3446 GCA_043760745.1 Hyphomicrobiales bacterium | reverse complement strand
AACACATCCGAGGAACCGCTGATGCGGGTGGCTAATGCATTTGCGGTGTAATTGTCGCCACGCCAAAAACGCCTTACATCATCGCGGAATCTATCGTTCCACTCATACCAACGCGGCGGAAAATTTCCGAGTTGATAGCCACCGGGCCCGATGTCCCATGGTTCAGCAATCATAATGCGCGTTGAGAGAACAGGATCATTTTCAATGGCCTGCAATAAGGCTGCGTTTGGATTAAAACCTTGATCACTTCGGCCCATCACGGTTGCAAGATCAAACCGAAAGCCATCAATCCCACATTTCAAAACCCAGTGGCGCAAACTATCGACCACCAACTGCACCACATGCGGACGATCCATCGCCACTGTGTTGCCGCAGCCCGTATCGTTTACAAGTCTGCCATTGATGTGGCGGTAGTAGGCCGTGTTATCGAGACCATGCAGCGAGATAACTGGCCCGTTGTCATCGCCCTCGCCTGTGTGGTTGAACACGAGATCGAGGATGACATTAAAGCCCTCCGCGTGCAGGCGCTCAACTGTCTGGCGGATTTCCGCGATACCGCCTGGTGCCAAGCGTGGATCGGGCGCAAAAAACGAAATTGGGTTATAACCCCAACTATTCGTCAGTCCTAGCCGCTGCAAATGTGGCTCATCGATCCATGCTGTAATTGGCATGAGTTCGATTGTGTCGACACCGATTTTTTTTAAATGCGACAGAATTGCAGGATGAGCCAGAGCGGAAATTGTGCCGCGGATTTTTTCTGGAATATCGGGATGAAGTTTGGTGAATGATTTTACTTGCAGTTCGTAAACAAAATCCGGTTCGGAAATTTTACGCAGAGGCAGATCAACAAGCTGATATTTTATCACTCCTTTTGGAACGAGATCTGCAGTTTCAATGCCCTTGTCGCCGAGACCTGGTAGCATTGCAAAGGCGTGGTCGATTTCATTCGCGTAGGGATCGAGTAGAAGCTTACTTTCATCAAACATTGAATTTTGTTCGGGCGACCAAACTCCACCCGCACGCAAACCGTAAAGCATGCCGTGTTCAATTTCTGAGATGAAGCCAAAATGCACATCGCCTTCACGACCGCGCAATGACGATCTGAATAATTCTTTTTTGCTGAAGGGATCAAAAATGCATACTGTGATGGTTTCGGCCCGTGCCGACCAGACGGCAAAATTTGCGCCATCTTTTTTAAGTGTTACGCCGAGAGGCGAGGCTGCGCCCTTATTCAATTCTAACTGCAAGATATCTTATTCACTGCTCAGCGAATTATACAGTTCGGCATATTCAGCTGCGCTATGATCCCATGACACATCGGCGCCCATGCCCCGCGCCTGCAGCGCTTTCCAAATCACTTTCTTTGAATATAGGTTTGCAGTTCGCACAAGTGCATTTTGCAATGACGGGCCGTCGACGGGCGAGAATTGAATACCGGTTGCAACGCCCGCGGCCAGTGCCGCGTCATTCGCATCAATGATCGTGTCGGCCAATCCGCCCGTCCTTGCTACCACTGGCACACAGCCATAGCGCAACCCATAGAGCTGGGTGAGACCGCACGGTTCAAACCGCGACGGCACAAGCATGGTGTCGCAACCGCCCTGAACCAAATGCGACAGCTCTTCGTCGTAAGCTGTAACAACTCCAATCCGTCCGGGATGGCGCAAGGCTGCTGCTTTGAATGCCGTCTCGATCGCTTCCTCGCCCGCCCCAACCAACGCAAGTCTTGCACCAGAGCTTACGACCCAATCAAGTAAGGACGCAAAAATATCCATGCCCTTTTGCCATGTGAGCCTGCTGACAACACCGTGGATGATACCATCGCCATTTTCTAGGTTAAATCGCTTTTCAATCTCACGCTTGTTGAGTTGGCGTTTGGAAAAATCCTTGGCGCTATAGTTTGCATTTAGTGCTCTATCCGTTTCAGGATTCCAGACTTGCGTATCGATGCCGTTTACAATGCCGGTTAGCTGCGCGCGCCTAGACTGAAGCAAACCTTCAAGCCCCATACCATAAGCCGATGTGCATATTTCATTGGCATAGGTTGGACTGACGGTGGTTATAGCATTTGCACATGATAGACCGCCTTTGAGAAATCCCACATTGCCATAGAACTCGACGCCATCAATCGCGAAGGCTTGCGGCGGTAGATCAAGTATGCCGAAATAGGCTGGAGGGAATTGGCCTTGAAATGCAATGTTGTGAACAGTGACAATGGTTTTAGGGCCACCGCGATATTTTACATATACGGCCGCTAATGCCGACTGCCAATCATGCAGATGCAAAATATCGGCTTTGTAATTGCCTAAAGCGCCACGCGATAAATCGGCGGCCACTTGTGAGAGAGCAGCGTAACGTTGAGCATTGTCAGGCCAATCTTTGCCGTCGGGGCCGAGATATGGATTGCCCGGCCGATCAAATAAATGAGGCGCATCCAAAACGAAAACGTCCAAGCCTTTGGCTTTGCCTGACAGCAAAGTTGCGGCACCGCCCATTAAGGTTTTGAAGCGATGTACCGTTGTCGCATTTTCCAGCGCCTGCATCACCACGGCATAACCTGGCACTAAGGTTCTCATCGTCACGCCATGTTTTTGCAAAGCAAGCGGCAATGCCCCAGTCACATCAGCAAGGCCGCCAGTTTTAATCAGCGGATAAATTTCAGATGTGACTGAGAGAACTTCCATCAGATAAGTTTATCAATCATCGGTTGGGTGATTAGGCACACACCACCTTCGCTGCGCCGGAAACGTTTAGCATCGAGAATAGGATCTTCGCCCACGACGAGACCTTCTGGGATAATCACATCGCTGTCGATCACCACTTTGCTCAGACGCGCGTTGCGGCTGACAAACACGCGTGGCAACACCACGGCTTCTTCTAAGGCAGAAAATGAATTGACCCTAACGCCAGTGAACAGCAACGTGCGCTTGATCGACCCACCAGATACTATGCAACCGCCAGACACCAGTGAAGATACAGCTTGGCCACGCCTGCCATCAATATCATGCACGAATTTTGCAGGTGGGGTTACTTCACCGTAAGTCCAGATCGGCCAGTCTTGGTCATAAAGGTCAAGCAATGGCAAGGTATCCGTCAAATCCACATTGGCTTCCCAATAAGCATCGATGGTTCCTACATCGCGCCAATAAGAGGTTTTTTCCAGCGGCGAACGCACGCAAGATTTCGTAAAACGGTGCGCAACAGCTTTGCCGCCGGTTACAACAGAGGGAATGATATCTTTGCCAAAGTCCCGCGATGATTTTGGATCTGCGGCATCTTTCTTCAAAAGATCGATCAAGAATTTTGTTTCAAAAACGTAAATCCCCATCGAGGCCAGTGCCATATCTGGCTGGCCTGGAATGGCTGGCGGGTCCTTTGGTTTTTCAACAAAGGCAACAATCCTGTCTTTGCTATCAACGTGCATCACACCAAAGCCAACGGCTTCC
>JAYUOP010000145.1:0-8820 GCA_043760745.1 Hyphomicrobiales bacterium | reverse complement strand
GAGGGGATGCGTTGATCACCATCTTCAACCCCGCCCCCTCTCGCAAGATGATGAAAGTCGCAAAGCCTCGGTTCCACCTCCCTTTCCCCCCACAAGTTGATCCCCCTGCAAAGTGACAGCTTGAAACTTGAAAACCCCAGTTCTCCCAACTGGGGTTTTTTCTTTGAACGGAATGTGAACTGCCTCTTCAGCCAACATTCCAAATCCCGCCATTATGGTGACCTCATGAAAACAAATTTGATCCCCAGAAAGAGATCATCATGAAATCGTTTCTCGCCTCTTCAGTTCTCGCTCTCATTTTTTTCATTTCCGGATTTTCGATTGAAAAAGCCCCAGCCATTGCCGAAACGGAAAGTGGCATAACGGTCATCGCCAAAAATCAGGTGTGGCCGCTTCAGCCAGAATTATTGTTCACCAACTGCGAAGTGAATAAGTGTGCTGAGATTTAATTGGTCGGCCTTTTCTGTGCTCTTATCCCCTGCATAACCTTACACGTTTTGCAGGTTCCGCATTCGCCGGGGCTGCCATCGGCTAGCGTGACAGGTCGCCTACAAGTCCAGCACAGGTCTAAAACCGCGCGCGGCAGATAGGCCATTTCATCGGCTTTTGGGATCAGCGGCAACAAGAAAAATTCCGGCGGTGCATGCGGATAACAATTGGCGCTGCAACAATTCAAAACATGGGCGAAGCGCTTTTCGTCATGGCCTTCTTCCAAACAAGTGCCAATCGTCCAACGGTCCAGCATGCGGTCCCGGGCAATTTGAAAAGAATGCGCCAAAACGCCCGCTTCAAACCCCACTGCCATAATATCAAAACCAAACCAGCGCAGCCCGCGATGATCAATCGACGATTCGGAATATTTCACTTTGCGAATGTTTGCATTGCACCAGGTGATAATCGCCCGGGCGCGCGTGGCTTCAACCTCATGACGCATCTCAGGATTGATCATGTGAACGTGGTGGGCGTAAATATCATCATCAGTTTCTGAGAGCAATTTCACCAGCGTATAAGTACTGTCCACCCCCGATGAAAACATAACGAGGGTCGCTCGTTTGGTGTTGGTCATATGAATTATCCCTCGTGCCGTAATTTGAAATTATCATCCTTCCCCCAGCGGGGGAAGGGTATGCTTGCCTTGATTTCCAATCTGTGGTCATACACCTCTAATTGTCTATAGTGCCGGGGGTCGGGTTATGGTTGAAACCTGAACTTATTTCCTGGAGCACAAAACCATGCCAACCGTCATAACCACCGCAAACAGCCAAAGTGGTACTGGACATCTTGTAACCTTGGAAGCTCTCAAAGCTGACTCGTTCACAATCAATCCCGGTGCATTTCTGATTTCTGACTCTTCTCCACTGTTATTGATAGGACCGGCTGCTTGGAAAGTGACGATCAACGGCCAAGTGCTTTCGACTAACGCTGGCGTTGGTACGACTTTCGCCATGTTATTAGGCGCAGGCGCAGCTTCCAAACTTGCTATCGGCACCGAAGGGTCAATAGCTGCTTCTGGCGTTAACGGCTACGGCCTCTGGGCCGTACGCGATATCGCAGTGGTCAACAAAGGCTTGATTTCGGGAGGCATTTGCGGTGTTGTGTTTCACGGCGGCAATAATAGCATTAACAATGCCGGAGAAATAAAAGGTTTAAGAGCCATTGGCAGCAATAACGGAACATCCAATGAAACTGTGACAAACTCCGGAAAAATCACAGGCCAAATAGCTCTCGGCGATGGCACCAATAAGCTGACCAATAGCGGCATTATTACAATCGATCCGGCATCCGGCATCAACTCAAGCGCCATCACATTTGGCAATGGCAATGACACTTTTGATAACAAGGCAAAGGGCTTAACCATCGACAATGTTATCCTGGGTGATGGCATTAACACAGTTAAAAACGCTGGTGTCATCGGGCTGCGCTATGCTGAGTTTCAAGTCAATCCGACGGACTTCGCCATCATCGGTGGCGCTGCCGGCATTGATAATATCACCAATGCCAAATCCGGCGGTATTGGCGCAGGCCTAAACCTCGGTGGTGGCACAAATGTTTTCACCAATTCTGGCCAGGTTTTCACAACCGATGTTGGCGGTGCCAAAATTTCATACTACGGCGGCGAAGACTCAACCGACATTGTCAATAATAAAAAGGGTGGGATTATCCATGGCGTCGTCAATCTCGGTGAAGGCACGAATAGCCTGACCAATGCCGCAACCATTGGCAATCCAGCGCTCAGCAGCGGTTTTTTGACTGTGATAGGCGGCAGCGGCGTCGACACCATTAAAAACTCCGGCACCATCAACGGCAGCGTCAACCTCTTCGAAGGAAATGACGTTTTCACCAACACTGGCCGCGTTATCGGTTACATTGATATGGGAGGCGGTAACGACACCTATAAAGGCAGCAAAAATTTTGATCTTGTCGCTGATGGCGCAGGTCAAGATTCTTACGTCTTAGGTGACGGCAACGATTCATTCACCAGCTTTGGCGGTGAAAGTGATCTTACCGATAATATCGATGCTGGCAAAGGGACTGACACTTATTTCCATGAGAACCAAAGCCGCCTCCGGATCAATCTAGACACGGTGAGCCATACCATGGCTGGCTGGACCGGGTTGAATGGCGCAATCGCGGCATCAACCGCCACCAACTCCGCAAACCCAGGCGTTGACAATATCAAAGGGTTTGAAAATGCCAGTGGAGCGGGTGACAGCGACATTATTTTCGGGTCCAGCGCTGCCAACGTGCTATTTGGCAACAGCAGCGAAGACGAACTCTGGGGGTTTGCCGGCAATGACTTTATTTATGGCGGCGGCGAAGGTGATTACATTGTTGGCGGCGCTGGCAAAGATGATCTCCGCGGCGATTCTGGCGCTGATCGCTTTGTCTACACATCAATTGCTGAAAGCGGCCTGACTATCGCAAACGCCGACGTGATTTTAGATTTTGAAGACGGCCAAGACAGAATTGATCTCTCACTGATCGATGCGGATTCGCGCACTGCAGTCAACGATAGTTTCATTTTATTGGGAACCACCGGCGTATTTACGGCAGGAATTGCAGCATCGCTCCAGATTATCAGCACGGCGACTGGCTATAAAATTCTCGGCGAAACCACCGGTGACGGCAAAGCAGATTTCTCCATAAGCATTAACGACGCCGATCATTCGGTAGTGTGGGGCATCAACGATTTCTTGACATAAGTCGGTGCGATAGCAACTGGTAAAAAAAGTGCGAAGTACAGATTAACGGGTGCGCCGCACAATAAACTATCCACAGGGGTTGGAATCTCACGCGTCATCTTGTAGGAAGCATCAAATCGGGATCTCCTTCACATGCCAAAACGCGACGATATCAAATCCATCCTCATCATCGGGGCGGGGCCAATCATTATCGGCCAAGCTTGCGAATTCGATTATTCCGGCACCCAAGCCTGCAAGGCGTTGAAAGCCGAGGGTTATCGCATCATCCTCGTGAACTCTAATCCAGCCACCATCATGACTGATCCGGATTTGGCCGATGCCACATACATTGAGCCGATCACGCCCGAAGTTGTGGCCAAGATTATCGAGAAAGAACGCCCCGACGCCATCCTCCCCACCATGGGTGGTCAAACAGCACTCAATACCGCTTTATCGCTCAACAAAATGGGCATCCTTGAAAAATATGGCGTCGAGCTTATCGGTGCGAAAGCCGAAGCCATCGATATGGCCGAAGATCGCGAACTCTTCCGCGAAGCCATGAAGCGTATCGGTTTGGAAACGCCGAAGTCCCGGCTCGCCAACGCTTCTGTCGCCAAAGAAGCCGACCGCGATTTATACGCCAGCGAAGCGAAGCGCCTGAAAGCGGACGCTACCGATCTTGCTGCCTTTGAGCGCAAATGGTCCGAGACCGAACCTGACCGTCTCAAAAAATACCGCAACCGCGCCATGGTTGAAGCTTTTGAAGGCATGCTTGAAGTGGGCCTTCCCTGCATCATCAGACCATCGTTCACGCTCGGCGGAACCGGCGGCGGCATTGCTTATAACCGCGAAGAATTTTTCGATATCGTCGAAACCGGGTTAGACGCTTCCCCCACAGCAGAAATCTTGATTGAAGAATCCGTTCTCGGTTGGAAAGAATATGAAATGGAAGTTGTCCGCGATACGGCGGATAACTGCATTATCGTGTGCGCCATTGAAAACGTTGACCCCATGGGCGTGCATACGGGCGACTCGATTACCGTGGCCCCTGCCCTGACGCTGACGGACAAAGAATACCAAATCATGCGCAATGCCTCGATTGCGGTGTTGCGGGAAATCGGCATTGAAACCGGCGGCTCTAACGTGCAGTTCGGGGTGAACCCCGTTGATGGCCGCTTGGTCGTTATCGAAATGAATCCGCGGGTTTCGCGCTCATCTGCACTCGCATCAAAAGCCACCGGATTCCCAATTGCCAAAATCGCGGCCAAACTTGCCGTCGGTTATACACTCGACGAATTAGCAAATGACATTACCGGCGGTGCAA
Source organism: Hyphomicrobiales bacterium (assembly GCA_043760745.1). Classification (GTDB taxonomy): domain Bacteria; phylum Pseudomonadota; class Alphaproteobacteria; order Rhizobiales; family Aestuariivirgaceae; genus Aestuariivirga. Next base: position 4,314 of record JAYUOP010000145.1, on the reverse strand, counting down.
CTCCTGCCGCATTTGAGCCGACTATCGATTATGTCGTCACCAAAATCCCGCGTTTCGCATTTGAAAAATTCCCCGGTTCCGTGCCATTACTCGGCACAGCGATGAAGTCGGTTGGTGAAGTTATGGCGATAGGCCGCACCTTCCAAGAAAGTATGCAAAAAGCTTTGCGCGGGTTGGAAACTGGTCTCAGCGGATTTGATGAAACAGTTATTCCAGGCCTCGGCGAAGGTGATGATAAAAACGCCATTCGCGCCGTTCTCGGGCGGCCAACGCCTGACCGTTTATTGCATATCGCGCAAGCTTTCCGCCACGGAGCAACCGTAGAACAAGTTCATGCATCTTGCATGTACGAGCCTTGGTTCCTGCGCCAGATTGAAGAACTAGTGAAGACAGAAAATAAAATTAAAACCAATGGCTTACCGAAAGATGCTGTGAACTTACGCAAGCTGAAAGCCATGGGCTTTTCGGATAAGCGGTTGGGCCACCTCGTTGGCCTGTCAGAAGACCAAGTGCGGAAGCATCGGCACAAGTTAAAAGTGCGTCCCGTCTATAAACGTATCGACACTTGCGCTGCCGAATTTGCGTCGCCCACCCCGTATATGTACTCAACTTATGAGACCGGATTAACGGGCAATGACGGCAATGAAGCCAAGCCCTCCACCAAAGAAAAAATCATCATTTTAGGCGGCGGGCCAAACCGTATTGGCCAAGGCATTGAGTTTGACTATTGCTGTTGCCACGCCTGCTTTGCGCTGCATGATGCAGGCTTTGAATCGATCATGGTCAACTGCAATCCAGAAACTGTGTCCACCGATTATGACACGTCCGACCGCTTGTATTTCGAGTCACTCACGCTTGAAGACGTCCTTGAAATCATCCATGTTGAGAAATCAAATGGCACCCTTAAAGGTGTGATCGTGCAATTCGGTGGGCAGACACCTTTGAAGCTGGCGAACGCACTTGAAGAGGCAGGCGTACCTATTCTTGGCACCACGCCAGACGCGATTGACTTGGCAGAAGACCGCGAACGCTTTTCCAAGCTTGTCAAAAAACTAAAACTCAAACAGCCCGAAAACGGCATGGCTTACTCAGGCGCCGAAGCCAAAAAAATCGCTAAGCGCATTGGCTTCCCCGTGGTCATTCGCCCATCCTATGTGCTCGGTGGCCGCGCCATGGAAATCGTGCGCAATGATCAACAATTAGAACGCTACATCACGGAAGCCGTGGTCGTTTCCGGCGACAGTCCCGTGCTTATTGACAGTTATCTCTCCAACGCCATCGAAGTCGATGTCGATGCGATTTGTGATGGCAAAGACGTGTTCATCGCAGGTGTGATGGAACATATCGAAGAGGCTGGCATTCATTCCGGCGACAGTGCATGTTCATTGCCGCCCTACTCCCTCAAAGCGCCAATCATCGCTGAGATGGAAGCCCAGACCAAGAAAATGGCGCTTGCCCTCAATGTGGTTGGTCTCATGAACGTTCAGTTTGCGATCAAAGATAACGAGGTTTACGTGCTCGAGGTGAACCCCAGAGCGTCGCGAACAGTACCTTTCGTGGCCAAAGTCATTGGATTACCGGTCGCCAAGATTGCCTCGCGGGTTATGGCGGGCGAAACCCTTGCCAGCTTTAATTTAAAGCCCAAGAAAATAAATCATGTGGCGGTGAAAGAGGCAGTATTCCCGTTCAACCGCTTCCCCGGCGTTGATGTTTTGCTCGGGCCAGAAATGCGCTCAACGGGCGAAGTTATGGGCCTCGATAAATCTTATGACATGGCCTTCGCCAAAGCCCAGCTCGGCGCTGGCATGCGCATTCCCCATTCTGGAAACGTGTTTGTTTCGGTCAATGATCCCGACAAGCCGAAAATATTACCGGCCATTCGAAAACTTATTGACCTTGGCTTTACCATCAAGGCAACCGGCGGCACGCAATCTTATTTCGAAAGCAAAGGGATCCCTTCCACCAAGATCAACAAAGTTTTGGAAGGTAGGCCACACGTTGTCGATGCTATCAAGAATGGCGATATTCAATTGGTGCTCAACACGACAGAATCGAAAGCTTCCGAGTCCGATTCTAAATCAATTCGCCAAACCGCTATGCTGCAAAAGGTACCGTATTACACCACATTGCCGGGCATCTTAGCCGCCACCAAAGCCATCGCCGCACAAAAAGCCGACGCGATCCAGGTTAGGCCGTTGCAGGATTATTTTAAGTAACCGATTACTCGTCCGCCCACGGATTAACAACCTTTACACCTGCATCTAAAAACGGCTGAACATCGCGCGTTGCAATTGCGTAGTTATTTGCCAGAGCAATTGCCGCTATTTGGCAGTCCGGAAAACTAATCGCCCGCCCTCGGCTTTTCATGTCGGCGATTAAAGTTGAGAATATCCGGGCGGCAGCGGTGTCGAAAACCAAAATATTGTCTTCAAAAAATTCCTCTATGAACTCAGCGATGCTATTGTGAGGCTCCGTTTTGCGCCTACCGTTTGGCATCACAGCAACGCCGCTCAACAATTCTGCCAAGTTTACAGTAGTCGTGAAGGCGATCTGTCCTTTCGATGCTTTCAACCAGCGCAACACATTATCATTGCAATCGCTCTTGATGATTTCAGAGATAACGTTGGTGTCAAAAACAATCATTCGAAATCCGGAAGTTCAATAACGTCTTTGTTCCTTGGCAAAACCGGCAAGTCAATGCCACCGCCGTTACGCAATTTCCACTGTTCTACAACATCAAACAATGATTTAGTTGCCTTTGCACCTTCAAATTTCTCCTCCAAAGCCAGCCGAGCTTCCGCTTCCGCGCTCCGGCCATTGGCTTTGGCGCGAAGCTTTATGTTCGCAACTGCAGCTTCTGAAAGTTTTCGAATTGTCATTGCGGCCATGTGACTTATCCTGATATCAATTTGATGCATTTTGATATCACAAACTGCGGCTGATCGCAACTCTTGCAAAATCGGATGTTCTAGGCCATATTCCAATAATACCCGGTTTCAATCGCCTCTCGCGTTTGACCGGGTGTTTTTCCGAATCTAACCCTTCAGGAATGCCGCTGAACTGATTTTTCGGCGCTTCCACAACTGAGAAACACTGGACGAAACGATGGAAAAAGTTCCGATGACCGAAGGTGGCTTTGCCACTATGATGGAAGAAATTAAGCACTTGAAGTCAGTTGAGCGGCCGCGGATTATACGCGCCATTGAAGAAGCGCGCGCCCATGGCGACCTCTCTGAAAATGCTGAATATCATGCTGCCAAAGAACAACAAGGCTGGACCGAAGCCCGCGTAACCGACCTTGAAGACAAGGTCAGTCGTGCCGAAGTCATTGATATTACCAAGCTTTCAGGCAATACCGTTATGTTTGGCGCCAAAGTAACGCTGATCGATGACGACACGGAAAAAGAAGTTGCCTACCAAATCGTTGGCGAGTTCGAAGCCGACGTGAAGAAGGGCAAAATCTCAATTTCTTCGCCAATCGCGCGCGCCATGATTGGCAAAAAACAAGGCGATAGCGTGGAAGTCAACACCCCCGGCGGCGGCAAGTCCTACGAGATTTTGAAAGTGAAGTGGGCTTAATCGTCTACTTGACTTCACGTACGTGAATGCGTACGTTAACCTCATGCGAGCCACATCCTATAGTGAATTCCGAAAAAACCTTGCCAAGCACTTGGATCAAGTGAGTGAAGACTGCACGCCGGTGCTGATCACACGTGATCGCGGGAAGCCGGCTGCCGTCTTGATGTCACTAGAGGACTTCGCGTCATACGAAGAGACGCGTTATTTGATGCGCAGCCCAAAAAACTATGAAAATTTGCGTGCTTCGATAGCTGAACTAGAGGCAGGCGGCGGCGTTGTACGAGATTTGATCGAGTGATCATTGCCTTCACCGAGAAGGCATGGACGGGCTATACTTATTGGCAAGAAACCGACAGCAAAATCGTAAAGAAGATCAATTCACTAATCAAAGAAACTGCGCGAACGCCTTACGAGGGCGTAGGCAATCCAGAGCCATTGCGGTATGAGTTCACAGGATATTGGTCGCGCCGAATTGATAAAGAGCATCGGCTGGTTTACCGAATAGTTGACGACACATTAGAAATCGTTCAGTGCCGTTATCACTGCTAACGCTCACTTCAACCGCGATAAAAATCCGGCAAAGCGCATGATGCCTTCGGGCCAGGGGCCATGGCCTGAGGCAACGTTGATATGACCAGCCTCCCCTGCTTCCACAAATTGCGATCCCCAAGCCAATGCTAAATCGGCTGATTGCTCAAGGTTGGAATGAGGATCATTGCTGCTGGCAACCAAGAG
>JAYUOP010000144.1:0-3505 GCA_043760745.1 Hyphomicrobiales bacterium | reverse complement strand
GGGCGCTGATATCGTATTGACCAACTCTTTTGGTGGCAATCGTCATCGTTTGAAACTGCATGGTGATCAAGATAAAGTCCGCATCATAAACATGGCTGCAGTTGCCAACGCCCGAGCCGAAGCAGAAGCATCTGCGCGTGATGTTTATGTGGCAGGATCCATGGGCCCAACCGGTGAAATTTTCGAACCCGTTGGCACATTCCCATATGAAGAGGGCGTTTCCGCATTCGCCGAACAAGCTGCCGCTTTAAAAGAAGGTGGCGCTGATGTTTTGTGGATTGAAACTATGTCGTCTGAAGAAGAGCTTCGCGCCGCCGTTGAAGGTGCGGCAACTGTCGGCCTCCCAATTGTGACTACCATGAGCTTTGACACTAATGGCCGAACAATGTTTGGCATAACACCAACCGCTTTTGGCGCCATGGCTGCCGCACTTCCAACCCAACCCGTAGCCATTGGTGCTAATTGTGGGGTAGGAGCATCGGAGCTCATTGCTACAGTTATGGGTATTACCGCCGCCCGACCGGAAGCGCATGTCGTTGCCAAAGGAAACTGCGGAATCCCCCAATATCGCGATGGCCATATCCATTACACTGGAACGCCTGAACTGATGGCCGACTATGCCCGCATCGCACTGGATGCTGGCGCAAAAATTATAGGCGGTTGCTGTGGCACCAGCCCAGAACATTTGGCCTCTATGCGCCAAGCTTTAGAAGCTCACACAAAAGGTGCACGCCCAACAATTGCTTACATCGAAGAAAAACTAGGTGCAGTTTCCGTCCTCGCTAAAGGTGTGGATACCGCCGCCGAAGGTGCTGCCAAGCGTGAACGTCGGCGGGGGAATTAAACAAACGCTTCCGTCAAAACCGGCCTGCCTAGCATGTAACAATCGCAAACCAGTTGTAGAGGAGTTGGGTCGGTATCGGATTTTCCAGATTTCAAAAGAGTTGCGAATTTTTCGTAGATCAATTCGTACTCTTCGAGTGGTGCGTCCATAATGTGAGCGCCATTTACGTGCAGAACAGAACCGCCGCGCGTGAGGCCGATGCGTAAACCATCTTGCGTTTCAATCCCAATTTCCCAAGTCTGTTCGCCAGTTTGTCGCCAATCAAAATCAGCGCTGAGATCACAAGTCGCGCCATCGCTAAGTTTAAATTTGATTTGTGCGGCGATTGGCGTTGCCTTGTTTGATGGCACTTCAATGCGCGCCGCTTCAACAAAAATTGGCTCCGGCATAATTTTGGTCACTATCGAAAGTGCGTTAATACCGGGATCAAAAACCCCAAAGCCGCCTGGCTCCCAAATCCATTCTTGATTGGGATGCCAACGCCTAACATCCTCCCGCCATGTCACTTTTAGTTTCAAAATTCGTTTACCCGAAAGCAAACGCTTTGCTTCATCAACCGCCGCATTATAGCGCGAATGCCAAGTTGCATAGAGCACCCGGTTTTTCTGTTTTGCATAATCAATCATCGCCAAAAGCTCACCAACTGTTGGTGTCGGTGGTTTCTCGATCAACACATGATAGCCCGCGTCAAGCGCTTCCCGCGCCATCGCCAGCCGCACGGATGGTGGCGTGCAAAGCGCCACCGCATCAACTGATATTCCACTTTTAATCAGGCCGCTAAGCGACTCAAAACATGGAATATTTTCAACTTCCGAATTGCGACTAACGCCCGCCACCAAATTGAAATTCGGATTCTTGGCGATACATGGCAAATGCTGATCTTTGGCAATTTTTCCCAAGCCAACAACGGCGATTTTATAAACCAATTCTCTGTTCCTTACTTCAACGCACGATGCAATGCGGCCAACATCACATCAACTTCTGCTATTGTATTGTAATGCGCTAGTCCGACCCGGAGAACTCCGCCTTTGTCCGAAAGTCCCATAGCTGCAATTGGCTCCAGCGCATAATTATGGCCAGACCACACGAAAATATTTTCCGTCGCCAGAGCTTTTGCAATCGCCGTCGGATGATGCCCCTCAACAGTAAACGAAACCGTTGGAACACGCCGATGCATAGCATTGGCAGAAGTAACCCCGCGCACTGTGAGACCTTTGAAACCGCGTAATCCTTCTAAGAGATGAAGCGTAATTTTTTTCTCATGGGCAACAAGAACGGACCACGCTTGCGCAATGCCCGCCGCTCCAGAAACATCACCACCAAATTGCTGAAGATATTCAATCGCGCCCAAACACCCAGCCATGCCTTCATGGCTCAAAGTCCCGGTTTCAAATTTCCCGGGGAGATCATCGCCAGCAGGCCGCACTTTGTAACTAAAAGTTTCAGCCAATAATTCTTCGCGGCCCCATAAAATTCCCATATGTGGGCCAAACCATTTGTAAGCTGAAGACACCACAATATCTGCACCAATATCTTGCACGTCCATTGCATAATGTGGTGCAAATTGCACGGCATCAAGATACATCAATGCACCCGCAGCTTTTGCCTGAGCGGTAAAATGCTTCACATCATGAACGGTGCCTGTGCAATTTGAGGCCATGCCCATAGCAACAAGTTTTGTGCGATCTGTCAAAACTTTGCTCAAGGCATCGTCTGGGAACTCATAAGTTTCCGTGTCAAACTCCATCCATTTGATGACTAATCCTAAGTCGTCTGCCAACAGCAACCACGGCGAGATATTTGAATCATGATCCATCCGCGATAAAACGATCTCATCGCCCTTTTTGAATTTCCGACCCAGCCCACGCGACATCGCCATGGTCAGCGTCGTCATATTCTGACCAAACACAATTTCACGCGCCGACTTTGCATTGTAAAAATCTGCACATGCTTGATGCGCCTGATCCACAAGAGCGCCAGCATCAACAGTTGTCTGGAAGTACCCACCCAAATTGGCGTTTTTGGTAACTAATGCTTCTACTGTGCGGTCCACAACCTGTTGGGGGACCTGCGTTCCCGCCGGATTATCAAAGTAAACGCGGTTTCGCCCATTATCTTTTAAAGCGAGGGCAGGGAATTGAGCGCGACAATTTTCAATATCAAAAGCAGTTTGCATGAGAAACTTTCACCAGAGTGACAATAATATCGTCAGTCATAGCGACCTCTTCCTCTTGCTTCAACTGTCGCTTTCCGGCATGTGCATGTCGTGTCAAAGCGTGGTATGTGAAGCGCTATTCTGTAGACTTATGTGACTAAATTTTAAAAGCGGAGATTCCGATGAGCGACGATGGCGAATTAGACCTGAATGCCTTGAGCGATGAAGACCTTGTTCAGCAAGTTCATGACGATCTTTATGATGGTTTAAAAGAAGAAGTCTCGGAAGCCGTCCATATTTTGCTTGGCCGCGGCTGGACACCATACAAGGTTTTGACCGAAGCCCTGGTTGAAGGCATGCGGATTGTCGGCATCGATTTCCGCGATGGTATTCTGTTTGTGCCAGAGGTTTTGTTGGCTGCGAACTCTATGAAAGCCGGAATGTTCATTTTGCGGCCACTCCTCATTGCCACTGGCGCACCGCGCTTGGGCAAAATGGTGATCGGC
>JAYUOP010000143.1:0-26014 GCA_043760745.1 Hyphomicrobiales bacterium | reverse complement strand
CAAAAGTTACCGGCTTTTCATCAGCCATCACTTTACGCACCGGAATATGCAGCTCTGATTTTCCCGCATAAATCGTAAGCGCTACCGGCTCAGGTGCGGGCCACATCATGGGGAAGAAGCTCGTCGAAATCGAAATCCGAAGTCGGTGGCCTTTGGCAATAGTCTTTGCAATATCATCGAGTTTGATTTTCATGCGGTAGCGTTTGCCCGGATCGAGAGCAGTTGGGGTTTCGCGGCTATTGCGCAAGCAAAGATTTTGCAAATGATAGGAGATGCGCGAAATTTCGCCATTGGGCCAAACATCATTAAGTCTGACGGAAATATGCGCTACCGGCTTATCAACTGAGAAATCGAGATCAATAGCAGGCTGACCAACGATATCCATATCGGCGGTAAGTTCAGGGCTATCAAATGTAATTGAGCCTGCATCATCGTTTCTTTGATCGCCCGGAAATTCCGGGCCTAACCAAATGACGCAGTATTCGCCACCATCAAAACCGGTGGTTTGTGGCGATGAAATCGTAAAGGCCTGCTCGGCTCCTTGCTCACCCGCAATACCTTTATCGGTTAAAAACCATTTCTTGGTATCGACATTGCCAAAGCCCCAATAGGCATCACTCACCCAACGTCCGGGAAGATGCGCTGGCAAACCTTCCGGCTTTTGGCTTTCCATAATGTAATAGCGGAAATCGGGATCAGTGTTCACTTGGGTTGGCAGGTCTTTCAGATAATGATCCCACCAACGCAGCATTTCTTGCAGGAAACCAATCCTTGGTTCTGGCACAGCAAAATGCGGATATTTATGCGCCCATGGTCCGATGATAGCTTTGCGCGGACACCGCAAGCCCTTCATCAGGCGCGGCACGGCATTGGAGTAAGCATCGTTCCAACCACCAACAACTAGAGTGGCCGCATCGATTTTGCTGAAGTCTTCGCAAACTGAACCTTGTTTCCAATAACTATCGCGATGGGGATGTTTGAGCCATGGAATGATCAGGAACGGTTCATTGTTCAGGCGCTCAAGCCACATCTTTTTCCAGCGCGTTCCGACGATTTCTGGATCGGGCGAGCGCGAAGAATATGCCAGCATTGTCGCCGCCCAGCCTAAATTTTCATTGAGCAGGGTTCCGCCTTTGTAATGAATGTCATCTTCATAGCGGTCATCGGTTGAACAGATGGTCACAATGGCTTTGAGAGCTGGTGGCTTTCGGGCTGCTACTTGCAGAGCGTTAAACCCACCCCAGGAAATGCCAAACATGCCGACCTTACCCGAACACCATTTTTGACGCGCCAGCCACGCGATTACTTCCATGGCGTCTTCTTGTTCTTGGACGGTGTATTCGTCAGTCATCAAGCCATCGCTATCGCCATTGCCTCGCATATCAACGCGAATGGCGGCGTAGCCGTGGCCCGCAAGATAAGGATGGGTCAAGGCATCGCGTTCGATCGTGCCGTCGCGCTTGCGGTACGGGAGATATTCGAGAACGGCAGGTACAGGATTTTTTGCCGCATCCACAGGTAACCACATCCGAGCGGCTAACTTCACGCCATCCGACATCGGTATCCAAAGATTTTCGATTTCCTCAGTTTTTCGGGGAAATTTTGTGACGGTGGTAATGGTCATGACTGTCCTTTGGAAACGAAACTCAAATCCCTTATGCCGCAAATTGTTTGATTGCGGCAACTATTGCTGCAAAACTTTTTGCCGCTGGGATACTCATATGTCGCGCCCGCAAAAAGGCATGGACCAGCTCTGGCTCATCGCGCACTTCTGCAGCCACACCTGCTGCCTCAAGCTTTGCGGCATAATTCGCACAATCGTCATGCAAGGGATCATGTCCGCACGCCACTAGGAAAGCTTGTGGAAGATTTCTGAAATTCTTTGTAGCGAGCGGCTCTGCATAAACATGCCCGCGCCCCTGATAGGTATCACGATAGTTAATGACATCTGCAGTGCTTAAGCCCGGCGCATTGGCTTGCAAAATATATGATCCTTTAGTGAGATCACCCCCGAGGCCGGGATAAATCAAAACCTGACCTTTAATTCTTGTATCATGAAGATCACGGGCTTTCAGGCAAAGAGCCGCTGACAAATTACCGCCGGCACTATCACCCGCAACGACGCAAGGCGGCATGGTTTGTAAGACCTGCCAACAATCATCAAATGCGGCTGGGAAAGGATGCTCTGGTGCTAAACGATAATTTACAGCTGTGACAATAGAGCCGGTTTGTTCGGCAAGTTCACCACATATATCGTGATGGCTTTCCAAACTGCCCACAACGTAACCGCCGCCATGGAGATAAAGCACTGGTGAACCCAAATTGGTTTCTGGAAGATAGCGGCGACAAGAAACCGCCCCTACTTGGAAGTTTTCAACGGTAATCGTTGGCGGCAAGGGTTTTTGAAAATGCTGGCAATATTTATCATAGAAAGCACGTTGCTCGTTCATGGTAAAGTTCACAGCATCGCTTGGGTAAAGCGCTTCACCTGCAATTAAAAAAGCTCGGATACCGGGATCGGTGAGGTGGTCGTATTTGTCAGTCATGGTCTCATTTATTCCGAAAGACCTAAATCTAACGGCATTTTGAATCTGAACGCCAGATAAATAACGGGCTCAGATTTGGTTCAGAGGCCGCTCGTTATTCTCCCATCATCAAATCAATCTTGTGAGGGAAAAAATTATGAACATCAACTTCAAAACCATCGCGGCGGCCTTACTGGTATCATCTTTGATGGTCAGCAGCGCGTTCGCACAATCAACCAAACCCTTTGCTGGCGTGGTTATAGTGCCAGCATCCGCTCCTGCTACTGAACAAGTGGCTTTGCGCGATGAAGCGCTTCGCGGCAAAATCGTAAACTTTGCGACCAATAAGCCAAAAGGTTCGATCATTATTGTAGCCAAGAAGAACGTTCTCTATTTTGTTCTCGGCAATGGTCGCGCTATTATGTACCGGGTTGCCACTGCCAAAAAAGGTTTTGAATGGTCTGGCACACATAAAGTTTCAGCAAAAACAAAATGGCCAGATTGGCGTCCACCTACCGAAATGCGGAAACGCCGCCCGGACCTGCCAACATTCATGGCTGGTGGCTCCGATAATCCTTTAGGCGCACGTGCGATGTATTTGGGTTCTTCAATTTATCGCATCCACGGCACCAATGAACCAACTTCTATTGGCAAGTCTGCGTCTTCGGGCTGCATCCGTATGCTGAATGCTGATGTCACTGAATTATACAGTTTTGTGAAGGTTGGTGCTGAAGTGATCGTTTTGTGATCTTGCTTATGACAGTGCACCCACGTTAAAGCTTGGCGCATGGCTTGGAAAATAGATCGCACGACTGGTACCGGATTGCGGGCAGCTGACGTTGCATTGGCACCGCGCCAAATATTAGAGGGCATGGTGGCAGCTTTGCCCGACCCTGTCTTACTTTGTGATGGGCAAGGGCTGGTGCTATGCGCTAACGAAGGTGCGCGGTTGGCGCTGCCAAATTTGCGACTTGACCAACATGTGGCCCAAGCTATTCGCGCACCTGCCGTGCTTGAAGCTGTCGAAAAAACCTTGCGTAATGGTGGCAGCCGTAAAGTTGAATATCAAATGCGCTTACCGGCGCTGCGCCATTTTGAAATCACAATCGCTGCAATGCCTGCGCGCGCTATAACCGATGCTTCGGTTGTTGTCGTTCTTAAAGATTTGACACGAGAACATTTGGTTGAACAAACCCGCAGCGACTTTGTTGCCAACGCCAGTCATGAACTGCGCACGCCATTGGCCTCGCTGCTTGGCTTTATTGAAACGCTGCAAGGTTCGGCAAAAGAAGATGCTAAAGCGCGGTCGTCGTTTTTGGCATTGATGCTTACTCAAGCCAACCGCATGAAACGCTTGATCGATGATCTTTTGTCACTTTCGCGGATTGAAATGGACGAGCACTTAAAGCCAGTCGAAAAAATAGATCTGGTGTTGGTCATTTGCCATGTCAAAGACTTGCTTGGTATGATGGCGGAAAAAGAAGGCGTTGCTTTAGAGATCACTTTGCCACCGCAACTGAAAGTGCGTGGAAGCTGGGATGAATTGGTGCAGGTCCATCTCAACTTGATCGAAAATGCGATTAAGTATGGCGCTATCGGAAAACGCGTTGTGATCAGTGGTCAAAAAATTGGTGATGAAGTGGAGATCATTGTGCAAGATTTTGGCCCCGGAATTTCGCCCGAGCATATTCCGCGCCTCACTGAAAGGTTTTACCGCGTCGATGTGCAGCAAAGCCGCTCGCGGGGAGGAACGGGATTGGGTCTCGCAATCGTAAAACACATCCTCAATCGACATGACGGAAGGTTAACAATTCAGTCAAATTTGGGCCAGGGATCACTTTTTACAATTAGACTCCCAATTTAACCTTTGTTTTTCATATACTTAAATTGTCATTAAAACTTCAGACAATTGTCGCAAAACGCATATGTATGGATTCTAATCATGCCCACGTTCAATCCCTACAGGAGTATTTTTGAATGAACCGTTTTCTGATCACAGCAAGCACGCTTGCTCTTCTCATCTCGCCCGCAGTTGCGCGCGACCAAATCCGTATCGTTGGCTCGTCTACCGTTTACCCATTCACGACAGCCGTTGCTGAAGCTTTCGGCAAATCTTCTGGCATGAAGACCCCGGTGGTTGAATCAACCGGCACCGGCGGCGGCATGAAGCTGTTCTGCGCAGGGGTAGGCGTTGATCACCCAGACTTCACCAACGCTTCGCGTCAAATCAAGAAAAGCGAATTCGAAGATTGCGCCAAGAACGGCGTCACCGAAATCGTCGAAATTAAGGTTGGCTTTGACGGTTTGACCGTTGCCAATGCTAAGGCTGGCGCTGAAGTTGCTTTCACAAAGAAGCAATTGTTCTTGGCACTTGCTAAAGAAGTTCCTGACAAGGATGGCAAAATGGTTGCTAACCCTTACACAATGTGGAACGAAATTGACCCTGCATTGCCAGCTAAGAAGATCGAAGTTCTGGGCCCTCCGCCAACCTCTGGCACACGCGATAGCTTCATGGAACTCGTTCTTGAAGTAGGTGCTGCAAGCTTCGACGGCTTGAAGGCTCTCAAGAAAGAAGACGTGAAGAAGTATGATGCGATCTGGAAATCGGTTCGCGAAGATGGCGCTTATGTTGAAGCTGGCGAAAATGATAACTTGATCGTGCAAAAGCTTGAAGCAAATCCAGATGCTTTCGGCATTTTCGGTTTCTCTTTCTTGGAAGAAAACGCTGCTGGCATCAAGGGTGCGGCCATTGAAGGCGAAATGCCGACTTACGAAAACGTTGCTTCGGGCAAGTACAAAGTGTCTCGTCCGCTTTACGTTTATGCAAAGAAGGCACATGTTGGCGTCATTCCTGGCATGGCTGAGTTTGTTGCTGAGTATGTTTCTGTGAAGGCGCTTGGCGAAGATGGCTATCTTTCGGCCAAAGGTCTTATCACTCTTCCGGGCGATGCTGCCGAAAAAGCCCGCATGGCTGCTACTGGTATGGAACTCTTGTCTGGTGACAAGTTGAAATAATTTTACAATTGCGAGGCTGCAAGTTCCGGGTTAGGGACTTGCGGCTTTTCAAACGGCAGGAGTTGGCGGCGGATGTACCCGCACTCCTTCCGACATTTGATTTGTTTGTGACGTTGGTGACAAAGGGATAGGCTCGTAAAATGACTGCACTAACTTTGCTCATCATTGCAATTGTCTCAATAATTGCATTTTTTATTGCCAGCTTAAAGGCTGGTGGCTTGCGCGCTGCAACCGGAATCGCCTTGCATTCTATGCCCGCCTACCACGGACTTGCGACCGCCTCGGCGGCCTTAGTTGGCGCTGGCTTATTCGCATCAATTGCGGCTTGGTTTTTATACGGTTCCGGACAGAGCGGCTACTGGGTGCCAACTGTTGCAGCCGTGGGTGGATTGATCGCTGGCTTTCCAGTTTTCAGCCGCATCACGAAAGATTTTCGGGCCCGTAATGGGTTCGAGCGCTTTGTTAAAGTCGTTCTAATTCTATGTTCAGCGGTCGCGGTGCTCACGACAGTAGGCATTGTGTTTTCCGTTGCTTTCGAAGCGCTGGTGTTCTTCCGCGAAATTTCAATTTTCGAATTCCTGTTTACCGATCACTGGGCGCCAACGTCTACCCCACCATCATTCGGTTTCTTGCCCCTGCTTAAGGGCACATTGCTGATTACGTTCATCGCAATCTTGGTCGCCGGTCCGATTGGCTTGTTTTCTGCAATTTATATGGCAGAATATTCTAGCCGCCCGATGCGCAATACACTGAAACCTATTCTCGAAATGCTTGCTGGTGTTCCAACGGTTGTGCTCGGCTTTTTTGCGGCCCTTACCGTTGCCCCATTGATCCGGGGCTCAGGCGAGTATTTTGGTTTAACGGTTGCCTCTGAATCAGCACTTGCTGCTGGTTTGGTGATGGGTATGATGATTGTGCCCCTGATTTCATCGCTCTCGGACGATATCATCAATTCAGTTCCACAATCCTTGCGCGATGGGTCCTATGCAATGGGTGCCACCAAGTCAGAAACGATCCGCAAAGTGGTTTTGCCAGCCGCGTTGCCCGGCATTGTTTCGGCCTTCATGCTTGCGATTTCGCGCGCTATTGGTGAAACCATGATCGTGGTCATGGCGGCTGGACTTTCGGCCAATTTCAGTTGGAACCCGCTTGCTGCGGCCACAACAATTACAGTGCAAATCGCAACACTTCTGGTCGGTGACCAAGAGTTTGACTCAGCCAAAACACTCTCCGCTTTTGCCTTGGGTCTGGTGTTATTCTGCATCACTCTTGCTCTCAACTTCATCGCGATGCGTATCGTCCAAAAGTATCGGGAACAATATGACTGATCAAACTCAAGCCTTACCCCGCAAGGTTCAATCTGCAGCGAATGTGAAAAAGCGCTATCAAGCGGAAACGCGTTTTCGCGCTTATGGTACTGTAGCACTTGGGATATCGGTGCTGTTTCTTGGTCTGCTCATCACAGATATTGTTCGAAAATCGTTACCTGCATTTCAAGAATACAAAACAGATATGGAAGTCACCATTGACCCCGCGATGGTTGATGCAAAAGAGCCGCGCAAGGGTGACTATGATACAATCACCAAAGACGCTTTCCGGGCAGCTTTCCCAGGGGTAACAACGCGCGCTGAGCGCAAGAAGTTGATGGCTTTGCTTTCTTCTGGAGCGGCGGATGATTTGCGCGATCAGGTCGTGGCAAATCCTTCCCTCATTGGCACAAAGATTACCGCACCACTTCTTTTAGTCGATGATGCCGATCTGTACTTAAAGGATTTTTACGGCGAAACACAGAATGTGAAAGGTGCAGGTGCACTAACATTTGCAGCCGCCGGAGAAGCTGTGTCTATTTCGGGTGATGTAAATGGTTTGATCAAGGACCAAATCTTGAGCGTAAATGGTGGCGCATTGCGGATTATTGATTTGAAAGATGGCGTGGCCACAGCAGATATTGTGACGACGATGGCCAACCTTGACCCGGTGAAGGCTGGTGACTGGCGAATATTAACGCCGGCAGCAACTGAATCTAATCGCCGGATTGGTGACGCACAATTGGTTTGGCTTGAATCGCTGCGTGAACGAGGGCTAGCGTCAACCCAAGTTACCACGCGATTGTTTACATCCGGCGATAGTCGCGAAGCGGAGTTATCCGGTTTGCGCGGGGCAATTGTAGGTTCGCTGTGGACTGTTGGCTTAACCCTTTTGATTAGTTTACCGCTTGGTGTTGCTGCTGCGATTTACTTAGAAGAATTTGCCGCTAAAAATCGCTTCACTTCGTTTTTAGAAGTGAACATTAATAATCTTGCCGCTGTGCCTTCCATTATCTTTGGTTTGTTGGGCTTGGCAATTTTCTTAAACTTCTTTCACTTGCCGCGGTCAGCACCATTGGTTGGTGGATTGGTTCTGGCACTTCTTGTTTTGCCGACGATCATTATTGCGTCACGCGCTGCCGTGAAAGCGGTTCCACCATCTATTAAAGAGGCGGCCTTGGGCGTTGGTGCTTCTCATCAACAAGCGGTATTCCACCATGTCTTGCCGCTTGCGGTTCCCGGTATTTTAACTGGTACCATTCTTGGTGTGGCTCGCGCTCTTGGTGAGACTGCACCTTTGCTGATGATTGGTATGGTGGCGTTTATCGTCGATGTGCCGGGAAGCATAACGGATGCCGCGACTGTTCTTCCAGTGCAGATTTATCTTTGGTCAGATTTGCCAGAACAGGCTTACGAAGCGCGTACCGCTGCGGCCATCGTCATTCTTCTCACCCTGCTCTTCTGTCTCAATGCGCTTGCGATTTACTTGCGCAGGCGATTTGAAATGCGCTGGTAAATGTTACAAAAAGTTCAAAAGGAAACCACCATGGATGCCAACCCTGCCATGACCAAAGAAAAAACTGTGCCGCGCATTAGCCAAGCACGGGAAACTAAAATTGTCGCCACGGATGTGGATGTGTTTTACGGCGAAAAACAGGCTATCAATAAGCTCTCGATCAATATCCCGGATCGTGCTGTTTCGGCATTCATCGGTCCATCTGGTTGTGGCAAGTCAACGTTCTTACGCTGTATCAACCGGATGAATGATACCATTCCAAGTTGCCGGGTTGAGGGATCAATTAAGGTCGATGGCCAAGATATTTATGATCGTAGTCTTGACGTTGTTCAACTGCGTGCGCGGGTTGGAATGGTGTTCCAAAAGCCTAATCCATTTCCAAAATCAATTTTCGAAAACGTGGCTTATGGACCGCGCATCCATGGCATTGCCACTAATAAAACTGACCTCGAAGAAATCGTGGTCAATGCTTTGAAAAAAGCAAGCTTGTTTGAAGAAGTTAAAGACCGATTGCAGCATCCGGGTACGAGTCTCTCCGGCGGTCAACAGCAGCGCTTGTGTATTGCGCGCGCGATTGCGGTTAATCCAGAAATTATTCTGATGGATGAGCCTTGCTCTGCACTTGATCCCATTGCGACCGCTAAAATTGAAGAGCTGATTGGCGAGCTGCGGCAGAATTTCTGTATCGTGATTGTCACCCACTCTATGCAACAAGCGGCTCGGGTTTCGCAACTTACAGCATTCTTCCATTTGGGAACCTTGGTTGAAGTCGGAGACACTGATGATGTGTTTACAAAACCTCAGGATAAGCGAACACAGGATTACATCACTGGCCGGTTCGGCTAATTGCACGCAGGAGAATATCTATGTCTGACCATATTGTAAGTGCCTACGACAATGATCTTGATGCGTTGAAAAACATGATGGCGCAAATGGGCGGCATTGCTGAAGAACAATTGGCGCTGGCCATTGAGGCGATTAGCAAGCGCGATACCAAGCTTGCCGATCAGGTAATTGTGCAAGATCGAAAGCTAGACGCGCTTGAACAACAGATTGAAGAAAAAGCAATCCTGACGATTGCGAAGCGGCAACCCATGGCGCAAGATTTACGGGCAATCATTGTCGCCATTCGGGTGGCTTCTGATATGGAGCGGATTGGTGACTTGGCCAAAAATACGGCCAAACGCACTCACGCGATGTCGGAACAATTGCCGCGCAAATTGGTGGCGGGTATTGCCCGTATGGGGCAATTAGCGCAACTTCAACTGAAAAATATCCTCGATGCCTATGCGCAAAATAATACCGATTTAGCCATGGAAGTTTGGCGGGCGGATGAAGAACTTGATGCGCTTTACAACTCGATCTTCCGCGAACTTCTGACCTATATGATGGAAGACCCGCGCATGATTGGCATGTGCACGCATCTCTTGTTCTGTGCAAAAAACATGGAGCGTATTGGCGATCACACCACCAATGTTGCCGAGAATATTTATTATCTGGTCAATGGAACTTCGATCATCGAAGAGCGGCCGAAAAAAGATTCCACCAGTGTCTCAACGTTCTAGGCGATAAGCAATGTCCGCAACTATTCTCATTGTTGAAGACGAAGAACCAATCCAGATATTACTTCGGTATAATTTGGAAGCGGAAGGCTACCGCGTCTGTGCGACTGCTCAAGGCGAAGAAGTTTTGCAGCTTGCCAAGCAAGAACGACCAGACCTCATTATTTTGGATTGGATGCTACCGGGTCTTTCAGGCATTGAAGTGTGCCGGGCTTTGCGCGCGCGCGACGAGACCCGCGAAGTGCCGATCATTATGCTGACGGCGCGCGGCGAAGAAACCGAACGCTTGCGCGGTCTTGCTACTGGCGCTGATGATTACATGGTGAAACCATTTTCAGTGCCTGAGCTTCTTGCCCGGATTAAATCGATTTTGCGCCGGGTTAATCCGGATGCGGTTGCAGAAATACTGAATGCTGGCGACTTGCTGCTTAATCGGAAGTCGCGCCGCGTAAGCCGGTCAAAACGCGATGTCAATTTATCGCCAACCGAGTTTCGCCTGCTAGAGCATCTGATGCAAAATCCGGGCCGGGTTTATTCGCGCTCGCAACTGTTGGATGCGGTGTGGGGTCATAGTAATTATGTTGATGAGCGCACGGTGGATGTGCATGTCGGTCGCTTGCGCCGGGCCCTGCAGCGCGGCAAGGAAGTTGATCCTATTCGTACCGTGCGCGCGATGGGTTATGCCTTTGATGAACGCTTCGGTCAGTTATAAAAAAACCAGCGGCTAATTGCTTAGCCGCTGGTTTTGCATTTGAAATCCATTAAGCCATCTTGCGATGTCTGCGATCTTGCATCGGTTGATAAGCTTGGCGAGCGTGATACTCGCAATATGGAGAAGCGTCCCTTGGTGAGTGGCCGCAGAAACAGAACTCCTCTGAACCCGGATCACCAATTGGCCATTTGCAGGTTTTATCAGACAAGTGCAGGATTGTAATCCGGCCATCCTTGGGCAAATCTACCAAACGTAATGGTTGAGGTTCGGCTAGAGTTTGCTGGCGGGGCTCGGGGCGGATAAATGGCTTTAGCGCTGTGTTACCAGCAGAACTTGGCATTGATGGGCCGGACTTTCCGGGGCGACCGGGATGGCTTGGCTCGCGGGTTTTGCGTGGCGCTCTCGGTTCAGTTGACCGGGCTTGCGTGACGCGGCCTGACAAATTCAAGCGATGGACCTTGCCGATCACCGCATTGCGGGTCACACCCATGCCGAGTTTGCCTGCAATTTGGCTGGCACTTAAACCATCCGCCCATAATTTAGAGAGTATTGCGACCCGCTCTTCGGTCCACGGCATTTTTTCGCCGCTTGGACTTTGCGTTAATGTTTCACCCACAATTGAATCCCTTCTCGTTCGCAGTTCATGACAATGAACCACGTAAATGCCTCTACGCTTGCCGTGCTAAATGCTACATGTCGTAGCTTGATTACGCATACCTACTATAGACAGTGGCCCGGTTTCAAGAATCACCCAAGATTAATTAGATGTTTTCCCCTGTTTTCGGTTTTGGCCTTATCGTTAACAAAAGGTTAAGCGCATCCCGAATCAGCGGTCGATGCGCTGTATTGACTCAGGGGGGATAAGTCTCGGAATTGACCCCGTAAGGCTTGTCAATTATAAGATAGCACTAAGCGCCGAAGAAAGTTCGGCGCATTTTTAATTTTAACCGGAAGTTTGACGCCGATGACCACATCCGTATTGCCGACGTATAACCGGGCATCCGTTTCCTTTGAGCGGGGCTTGGGCTGCCATGTCTTTGATGCGGATGGTCAGCGCTATTTGGATTTTGGCGCCGGCGTTGCTGTCACTTCTTGTGGGCATAGTCATCCGCATTTGATTGCTGCTCTCACCGAGCAAGCCCAAAAAATTTGGCACACGTCCAATATCTATCAAATGCCAGGTCAGGAAAAACTAGCGGCACGTTTGATCGCCCATAGTTTTGCCGAAACTGTGTTTTTCACCAACTCTGGTGCAGAGGCCATGGAATGCTCCATTAAGATGGCGCGCAAATATCACGCCGCCAAAGGCAACCCCGAGCGCTTTCGTCTTATTACATTTGAAGGCGCATTTCACGGTCGGACTTTGGCCACGATTGCGGCTGGTGGCCAACAAAAATACATCGAAGGCTTTGGCCCAAAGGTGGATGGCTTTGATCAAGTGCCGTTTGGCGATCATGCGGCATTGGTTGCAGCGATTGGGCCAGAAACTGCCGGCATCTTGATTGAACCCGTACAAGGCGAAGGTGGCATTCGTCCGGTGCCATTGCAATGCTTGCGAGGGCTACGTGCCCTTTGCGATGAACACGGTATTCTTCTTATATTCGACGAAATCCAATGCGGGGTTGGCCGTACTGGCAAATTATTTGCCCATGAATGGTCTGGGATCACACCAGACATCATGGCGATTGCCAAAGGTATTGGTGGCGGATTTCCAATCGGTGCCTGCCTTGCGACTGGGAATGCCGCACAAGGCATGATCGCGGGCAGCCATGGCTCCACGTTTGGTGGCAACCCCTTAGCTACTGCAGTTGGCAATGCTGTACTCGATGTGGTGTTGGCCGATGGGTTCTTGGACAATGTGCAGCGCATGAGTTTGAGCTTGAAACAAAAACTCGCAGGCCTCGCTGATGAGTTTCCCGATGTGATTGAAGACGTTCGTGGGCTCGGCATGATGATGGGATTGAAATGCAAAGGCTTGAACACCGCTTTCCAAGCGACTGCACTTAGTCATAAGCTTCTGCTGATTGGTGCTGGTGATAATGTGGTGCGGCTGTTGCCGCCATTGGTGGCCACGGAAGCGGATGTTTCCGAAGCGTTGCAAAAGCTCACGGCAGTTTGTCAAGAATTGCGGACAGACGCCGCTAGGGTTTCACCATGAATAATCCCCCAAAGCACTTTCTTGATCTTCATGACTTTACCGGGGATCAACTCAAGAACTTGATCGCTCATGCCCGGGCCATGAAGGATGGCCGCATTGGCCAACCAAAAGGCCAGCGCGAACCTAACCTGCCGCTCAAGGGCAAAATTTTGGCGATGATTTTTGAACGCCCTTCAACGCGGACCCGCATTTCTTTTGAAGTGGCCATGCGGCAATTGGGTGGCGAGGCAATTATTATTTCAGCTGGGGATACGCAGCTGGGCCGTGGCGAAACCGTGGCTGATACTGCGCGCGTGTTATCGCGTTATGTTGATGGCATCATGCTGCGGGCCGCAAAACACGAAACGCTGATTGAAATGGCAAAATATGCCAGTGTTCCAGTGATCAATGGCTTGACCAACAAAACCCATCCCGCCCAAGTTATGGCGGATGTGATGACTTTGGAAGAGCATGTCGGGCCACTGGCCAAGCAAACTATTGCTTGGGTCGGTGATGGCAATAATGTTGCAGCCTCTTGGGTCGAAGCAGTTGCAAAAATGGGTGGAAAATTGCGACTCGGCTGTCCGGATCCTTTGAAGCCAGACGCAAAGGTTTTAGCTTGGGCGAAGGCACTGAACGCCAATATTGAGGTGATGACCTCGCCGCAGGCGGCTGTCCAAGGTGCGACCTGCGTGATCACAGATTCATGGATTTCGATGCATGATACTGATAGTACCAGCCGTCATAATATGCTGCAGCCTTATCAAGTTAACGCTGAGCTGATGGCGCAAGCTGCACCGCAAGCCGTGTTTATGCATTGCTTGCCCGCGCACCGTAATGAAGAGGTCACCGATCAGATTATCGATGGTCCGCAATCTGTGGTTTTTGATGAAGCTGAAAACCGTTTGCATATTCAAAAAGCAATTCTGCTGCACGCTATGGGCGGCCATGACTGACGCTTTGTTTGATCTAAATTTGGTGATGCCGTTTGAAGTGAAAGCACTTGGCATTCGCGGGCGGGTCGTGCGCCTTGGCCCCGCCATTGATGATATTCTAAATCGCCATGACTACCCGCCAGCCGTGTCCGCATTGTTGGCGGAGGCTGTAGCTCTGACGGCGATGCTCGGGGCAACACTGAAGTTTCAGGGCAAGTTCATTTTACAGACTAAGACTGATGGTCCGGTTGATATGATCGTGGCCGATTTTGTCTCACCTGATGGCATCAGAGGCTATGCCCGGTTTAACAAAGCCCGCGTCGAGGCACTCAACAAACCAACTCATGCTGAGCTCATGGGCAATGGCTATCTCGCCATGACCGTTGATCAGGGCGCTGATATGGAGCGCTATCAAGGCATTGTGCCGCTGGATGGCGGAACATTGGCCGATGCGGCAGGTACTTATTTTCGGCAATCAGAGCAAATCCCAACCCGGTTGCGGTTGGCGTCGGGACCTTTGCTGGCGCGTAGGGATACCAAACCCCATTGGCGCAGTGGTGCTGTTCTCGTGCAATACTTGCCTAGGGATGGCGGTCTTAAAAATATTGATCTCCATCCAGGTGATGCGCCTGATGGCAGCGATATCGTTGCCCATGAAGATGATGATTGGACCAAGGCCAAGATTATATTGGATACCGTTCAAGATCACGAATTGCTTGATCCCACTTTAAGCACCGAAGATTTACTGTACCGGCTTTATCACGAAGACGGTGTTACGGTATATCCGGCTTCTGCCCTTGCGCGCCATTGCACATGTTCAGCAAGTGCTGTTGAGGCTATGATTAAAGGCTTTCCCGTTGAAGATCAGAACGATATGATCGTTGATGGGATGATTAAAGTAACCTGCGAGTTTTGCTCAACCGATTATCGCTTCACGCCGTCTGAAGTGGCGGCAATAACGCCAAGCGATCTACGCTGATCACCGTTTTCCCGATTGGAAAGACGGAGGCCAAAGCCAGTTTCACATGCGCCCACGCAAATGGAATGCCGATAATCGTGATGGCCAAAGCCACTGCAGCGGAAAGATGCATTAACGCTAACCACCACCCGCAAAGCACAAACCAAATCACGTTGCCGATCGTGCCCATCGCTCCGGTGCCTAAATCATCGCGGCCGTGAACGATAGCGCGCGGTGCAATATCATAGCCGAATGGCCAGAAGCTAAACCGCGCCAACATAAAACAGCTGCGCGCCCACGGAAGACCAATGATGGTGATCGCCATGATGACCCCGGCCAACATCCAGCCTAGGCCAGCAAAGAAGCCGCCAAACACAAACCAGAGCACATTGAGAATTGTTTTAATCATGTTGAGGGCCTTTCCATTTACGTCCCCAAATATGGGAAGCAAAGTTTAGGGATCAATGATTATCTGCCGCAGGTCAATTCACCCGGCGTTGCTCATCTGGGCTGTCGAGAGAGAAAGCTGGAATTTCAACATCGAAAATCTCGCCGTGCTGGTTGGTCATTTGGTACGTGCCAACCATCATTCCTGAAGAGGTGTTGAGCGGGCAGCCGGAGGTGTATTCAAAATGCTGGCCCGGCGCCAAGCTTGGGGTTTCGCCGACCACGCCATCGCCTTTGATTTCCTGGACGCGGCCGATACCATCAGTAATGATCCAATGGCGCGAAAGCAGTGTCACGGTTTCCGAACTCAAATTCTCCAATACAATTGTATAAGCCCAGACGAATTTTCCTTCATCGGGATCAGATTGATTGACCAGATATTGCGGGCGAACGTTAACACGAATATTGCGCGTGGTGGCTTGATACATAAGTACCATTTTAGCGTGGTATTTGCAGTTTTCCACTGGTAAATGGCGGCTCTTGCAAGACTGGCCACTTGGTCGCAAAAGAGGCCATCATGAACACCATAACTCCAGCTACGCGCGGTATTTTACCGGCAAAAATTATCAAAGACTATTGCGCAGCAGGCATGATTAAGCTTGAACGCCCGCTCGATAGTGATCAGGTTCAACCTGCCAGTCTTGATCTTCGGCTTGGACAATGGGCGTACCGGGTGCGGGCCTCTTTTCTGCCGGGACCAACCCGCACGGTTGATCAGCGCTTACAAGACTTGGTGTTGCACCGCATTGATTTGAGTGCTGGGGCGGTTTTGGAGACGGGTTGTGTTTACATTGTTCCCTTGTTGGAAAGCTTAGCTTTGCCAAGGGGTGTTGCTGCGGCTGCTAACCCAAAGAGCAGCACTGGACGACTTGATATTTTCACCCGCGTCATTACTGATTATGCGCAGGAATTTGATAATGTGCCGGAAGCCTACAATGGGCCATTGTATGCTGAAATCAGCCCTCGCACGTTTTCAATTTTAGCGCGTACGGGATCTCGTCTTTCGCAAATTCGGTTTCGCGCTGGTGCGAGCTTAGCTACCGACGCGCTGATCCATCAACTGCAAGCTAAAGAAGGCTTGATTGCGTCTGGAACCGTAAATATTGATGGCGGCTTGGCGCTAACGGTTGACCTCTCTGGTGGTGATGGCACTATGCCTGTGGGCTACCGGGCCAAGCGGCATTCTGGTTTGATTGACGTTGATAAAAAAGACGCCCTTGAGGTTTTGGATTTCTGGGAACCGATTTGGCAAAAGGGTTCGCTGGTTTTAGATCCGGATCAGTTTTACATTCTCGCCTCGCAGGAAGCAGTGCGCGTACCGCCGGATCATGCAGCAGAAATGGTGCCTTACAATCCGTTAGTTGGCGAATTCCGCGTGCATTATGCGGGATTCTTTGATCCGGGCTTTGGCCATTCTTCTGGCCATGGCGAGGGTTCACGCGCGGTGCTCGAGGTGCGCTCCCACGAAGTTCCCTTTATTTTGGAAGATGGTCAGATCATCGGCCGCTTGGTTTATGAGCCACTCACAGAAGCGCCGACGGAAGTTTACGGCCAAGGCATTGGCTCAAATTACCAACGCCAAGGCCTCAAACTCTCCAAACACTTCCGCGCATTTGACCCACAGTTTCGCTAACGGAATTTAGTCGGATACTCAACTACATCGTCATCATATTGTCATGTCTACAAAGACAAAAGCGCATGAACAAGCGAGTATGAGAAATGCGAAAATCTTTAGCAGCAGAATTTTTGGGCAGCGCTGCTCTCCTGATGACAGTGGTTGGCTCTGGCATTATGGCGGAGCAGCTTTCCGGCGGGAATGTTGGTTTGGCTTTGCTGGCCAACTCACTCGCTACAGGCGTCATGCTGGTGGTTTTGATTTCCATTCTTGGTCCAATATCGGGTGCGCATTTTAACCCCATTGTTTCCGTTGCGATGATGGTAAATGGGCGGCAAAAGCCACTCACTGTTTTGCCTTACATTCTCGTCCAAGTGGCTGGTGCTGTTGTGGGCGTGCTTCTCGCCCACGGCATGTTTGATCTCTCTTTGCTGCAAGTGTCGCCGAAAATGCGTTGGAGCATGGGGCTTTGGTTGGCCGAAGCGATCGCGGTCATTGGTCTGTTGCTGGTGATTTTCGGCAGTATCCGCCATGCGTCACAGCAAACCCCATTGCTGGTTGGACTTTACATCACAGCAGCCTATTGGTTTACGGCTTCGACATCGTTTGCCAATCCAGCCGTTACGATTGCAAGGGCGTTAACCGATAGCTTCGCCGGAATTGCGCCTGTTGCGGTCGTGCCATTTATGATTGCACAATCTATTGGTGGCGTCGTTGGGGTTGTTTTATGTCGATGGTTATTTTCGGATGAAAAATAATGAACATTGTCATTTATCATAATCCAGATTGTGAAACTTCGCGCAATGTGGTGGCATTGGTGGAAGCTGCTGGCTACACGCCAACGATCGTTCGTTACATAGAAACTGGCTGGACCAAGCCTCAACTCTTAGGCTTGTTTGCAGCGGCAGATCTAACACCAAAGACTGCTTTACGGAGCAGTAAATCACCGGCCGCTGAGCTTGGTTTATTGGCCTTTGGCGTTTCCGAAGATGCAATTCTGACTGCCATGATAGAGCACCCTATATTGGTGAACCGTCCGATCGTTTGCACGCCTAAGGGCGTAAAGTTGTGCAGGCCCAGCGAAACGGTAAAGGCCCTTCTCTAAAGAAATTTCCACGCATATAGTCGGTACATATGTGTAGGAGATTGCATTATGCCGCATGATGGCCACGATCGTTCAGAACTGTCCCCAATTGAATTGCGGGTAAAAGCACTGGAGTCGCTTTTGGTTGAAAAAGGTTATGCTGACCCGGTTGCTCTTGATGTTCTGATTGATACTTATGAAACGAAAATTGGCCCGCGCAATGGCGCTATAGTGGTGGCCAAGGCTTGGACAGATGACGCTTACCGCGCCTGGCTTTTGCGCGATGCTACTGAGGCTATTGCCTCTCTCGGTTTTTCCGGGCGGCAGGGCGAACATATGGTGGCTGTAGAAAATACTGCAGACACCCATAACATGGTGGTCTGTACCTTGTGTTCTTGTTACCCTTGGCCAGTTTTGGGATTGCCACCAGTTTGGTATAAGTCTCCACCTTATCGTGCACGAGCTGTGATGGATCCGCGTGGAGTATTGGCAGAATTTGGGGTTACACTACCGGACACAGTCAATATCACGGTTTGGGATTCAACTGCAGAAATGAGATATCTGGTGCTTCCGATGCGCCCTTCTGGCACTGTTGGCTGGACTGCAGAGCAACTCGCAATCCTCGTCAATCGCGATTGCATGATTGGTACGCGATTAGCGGATAATCCAGCATGAACGGCGCGCATGATTTAGGCGGCATGATGGGTTTAGGCCCGATCAACCCACCGCGCTCCGAACCGGTTTTTCATGAACCATGGGAAGCGCGGATGTTTGGCCTCATGATGGCAGTTGGCGATGTTGGCGGGTGGACCCTTGATGCTGACCGTGCCGCTTGTGAAAACATGCATCCGGCACATTATTTGAGTTCAACTTATTATGAACATTGGTTACATGGCTTAGGATTACTGCTGGGGAAATATACTCCTGCAGAACCCGTTACGCCGACAAAACCGGGTGACGTTTGGAAGGCAGCGCATTCTCGCAGTAGTTACGTGCGAGATGTTGAAAGCTTGCCTTTGTTTGCGGTTGGCCAACAGGTTCGTGTGAAAACTATGAACCCACTGACGCACACCAGAGCGCCGCGTTATGTGCGCGGTTGTGTGGGTGAGATTTTTGCTTTGCGGGGTGCGCATGTTTTTCCAGATGATAACGCTATTGAACGCGGCGAAAACCCTCAAGCGCTTTACGGCGTAAAGTTTACCGCTGAAGCTCTGTGGGGGAAGAATGCGCGCGATTCTGTGCAGGTAGATTTATGGGAGAGTTATCTTGAACCTCTCTGAAATTCCTGCGTTGCCGATTGATGCTGATGGTCCTGTCTTTGAAGCACCTTGGCAAGCGCAGGCTTTTGCCATGGTCGTATCCCTGCACCAATGTGGGGTTTTTACATGGACAGAATGGGCTTCGATTTTATCAGCCGAGATCAAGTCGGACCCCAAACCCTATTACGAACATTGGTTGGCAGCGCTTGAAAATATTGTGCGTGACAAACAGTTGTTTGGTGAAAGCGAAAGGGTGCAACGGGTTAAGGATTGGAACATCGCCGCACACAATACGCCGCACGGCCAACCGATTAGTTTACAGCGACTTTGGACCTTGGGATGATTGTTGGTGGGCTGATAGCCCATGGGTGGTTTTGTTCCAATGGAACGGGTTCCAGATAAACTGCCAAAGCGCCATCCATGACGCAAGACTTACGAGCATCCAGTAGACAGGCATTGTGGCAAGCGCCCACCACCAACCTGCAATGCCCATTTTGCGAAGTGCAATTTTTCCGGCCCAGATCGTAAGACCATAACCCATGACGAAAACTGCAGTGTTGAGCCCGGTTAAAATCAACATCGAAGTGCTGGTACCATGAACAGCTGGATCGATCATCCAAAACATCCACAGTGAATACCCTACGAGGAAAGGGTGAAACAATGCAGACATCAAAATGCCAAAAGTGGTTGCTTGGGTGACCATGAATCCAGCCGGACCCATTTCACGCCATAATCGGCGGGGATCACGCATATGGACCAACCAAGTTTGGATAAAGCCTTTTAGCCAACGCGAGCGTTGGTACAACCAGTTCCCCAAATGCTTGTTGGCCTCTTCGTAAGTCTGGCTATCAATCACGCCAGTTGTGTAACCAGCCCGTGCCAAGCGCAAACCGAGATCGGCATCCTCGGTCACATTATATGGATCCCATCCGCCAATCTTGCGGAGGATATCAATGCGAAAATGGTTGGACGTGCCACCCAATGGAATAGGTAATTCATCAATAGCGAGCGAAGGCAATACCAGGGAAAACAATGTTGCGTATTCAATAGTGAACTGACGGGTTAGCCAATTTTCATTAGCGTTGTAAAAAACCAGGCGCGCTTGCAAGCAAGCAAGGTGGGAAGGGGACGCCGCAAAAGTTTCAGCGGCAATGCGCAATTGGTTGGGTTCGGGCACATCCTCGGCATCAAAGATTGTTAAAAGTTGTCCTCGGCAAAACTGCAAAGCATAGTTCAACGCCCGGGGTTTGGTTTGCGGTTTCCCGGCCGGAACGATGATGACCTCAAATTGTACCGGAAACTGTAGCGCAGCGACGGCCCGCACCATGGCAGTATCGTTTTCTTCTAGGATAATTTTGATATCAAGCTTTTCTGGCGGATAGTCCAAAGTTGTAAGTGCATTCAGCAATTGGTTAAGAACGGGAATTTCACGAAAGACAGGAACCAAGACGGAGTAGATCGGCAATTCTTGGTCGCTTAGGGGATAAGTCTGGCGATAGTGTTGCATTGTTTTGGGATGCGGAAGAAATGTCAAAAGCCTTAGTGACACCACTCCTAGGAACAGAACACCGAGCACAAAACTGAAGGCCAGAAATGCAAAACCTTGTGGAAGCACCATGAGGCAAACCAAAGACCAGGCAACAAAACTCAACAGAAAATAGATTTGGTTTTTGGTAACTCTCCGCGAAGCCGAAAAGGCTGGTAAATTTTGAGCGAGACCAAGGGTTGCGCGCTGAATGAGCCGCCAACCGAGAATTTTGCGGACTGCATGACGATAATCACTTGGTAAAATATGCGCAACAATGCGAAGCCCAAATTTCTCGGCGTGAGCATGAGCCTCATCATTTGCTGCTGCATAAAGCACAAGGCTCGGCAACCATGCCACTGCCACTAACTTATGCCGTAATGCCATTTTAATGTCCGCACTCGAAGCGCGAGCAAGCGCTACTTCCAAAACGTCCGGGGTTAAAATTGGCAAGACAGATTGTGAAATTGGCGCTAAATTTGCAATCTCACCATGAGGCGTTATGCTTTGAGAGGCGTTCGCCGCAATTTGCGTTTGATAAAGCACGGCCCGGACTTACCCCCAAGGAAACAGTATGATTATTTCCACCCCCTATTTCATGCGCTTTGCCCAGTTCATTACAATCATCTGTTGCGTGTATTCACTGTTACTGCTGCACTCTATGATTGCTAATTCACAAGAGCTTTCACAACAGGAACAAAAATTTCCTCAATTTCGTCACATTGACACAACGTTAGATGTTGAGTTTCCTTCACCAGCAACGCCAGTTCGTCTCTTGGTAGATCTTGAGTTTGCACCCTTTGGTTTTACATCCAGTTCGGGGATGGCCAGCGGGATTTCTGTTGATCTCGGACTTGCAGCTTGCGGCGAGTTGCGTTGGTCATGCCAGTTAGTTTCAGTACCGTTTAGTGATCTTTTGCCAGCATTGGTTCGAGGCGACGGAGACGTCATTATCAGTGGCTTGAAATTGAATGAAAACATTGCGACCCGCGCCCATATGACGAAGCCATATTTTTGGTCGATGGGCCGGTTTGCCACGCGAATAGGTGGTGCGTTAGAAAATCCTGATGTGAAAACTTTAGCCGGTCGGCGCGTTGGTTTTGTGCAGGCCACGACCCACGCTCAGTTTTTAGAAAAATACTATAGCCGTTCTGCGTTGACGCCTTTTGCTTCAGAGCAAGAAATGTTTGAAGCTTTGCGTACAGGCCAACTTGATACTGTGTTTGGCGATAATCTTAGAGTATCTTACTGGCTCAGCGGAAGTGCTGCGCGCGCGTGCTGTGAACCACTTGGTGGTGCTATGGTTGACCGCGAAAGTTTCTCGCGCAAACTGTCTTTTCTAATGCGACCGGAGCAAGCAAATTTACGCATCGCATTTGATTATGCTTTGGACCGACTACAGGAAAATGGTAAATCTACAGAAATTTTCTTGCGTTACGTTTCTGCCAACATCTGGTGATTGCGCGTGCCCACAGCTTCAGAAATTGACTTAAAGTTCGAAGCACTGCATTTTTGCTCAAGACCTTGCAAAATTTCTGCGATCAACCCTGGTCCTTTGAAAACGAGGGCGGAATAGAGTTGCAAAAGACTGGCACCCGCGGTGATCTTGGCCCAAGCGGTTTCAACGTCATGAATGCCACCTGCGCCAATGAGCGGAATTTTTCCTTCTGAAATTTGATAGAATAAAGCCAATTGTTGGGTGGCAAGTTTGGATAAAGGCTTTCCTGACAGGCCGCCGGTTTCCCTCGCGTGAATGGATTGCAAAATCGGGCGCGTGATCGTGGTGTTGGAGATAACTACACCATCAACAGCGCCGCCAGCACAGCAAGCTGCGACATCAATCAACTCAGGTTTTGTCAGGTCGGGTGCAATTTTGAGCAGCATTGGAATTTTGGAGGTGAGTTTGGCGCGCGCGGTATTGAGGCGATCCAAAAGGTTTTGCAGTTCGCCGCGCGATTGCAGGCCGCGCAAGCCCGGCGTGTTGGGAGACGAGATATTGATCGTAAAATAGCTGGCCGCTTCCGAAAAAGTTCCAATTCCTGCAACGTAATCAGCAATGCGATCATCAGCGTCCTTATTGGCGCCAAGATTAACGCCAACAATTCCACCAGTGTTTTTGCGTAGCTGTAAACGTGCAAGGGCTGCAGCATGGCCTTCGTTGTTGAAGCCCATACGATTGATCACGGCTTGGTCTTCGACCAAGCGAAAAAGTCGAGGCTTAGGATTCCCGGATTGCGGCCTTGGGGTTACTGTTCCCACCTCAACAAAACCAAAACCTTGGCCCAACATGGCATCTGGTACTTCGGCATTTTTATCAAAACCAGCAGCTAACCCCAAAGGGTTAGGGAAGGCCAAACCAAACTGATTGGTGGCGAGGGTTGAGGATTGCTTAGCAGAGCCTTTTGGCGCAGCGCATAAAAGCTTAATTGTGAGACCGTGAGCCGCTTCTGCATCCATGCGATGAAGAATGGGTCGCGCCAGTTTGAAACCCAGATTTGCAAATGTCATGTTGCGATTTCGGTTGGAAAAACATGCTCGCCATTGCTCAACGGCAGGGCCACTGCCCACATCACTTGGGCTGGATCAAATGTGCCATAAACATGTGGAAACAGGTCACCGCCGCGCGAAGCTTCCCATTTCAAACTTTGCGCTAAACTTGCTTCATCGAGCGCCACCAACATCAAATCAGTTTGTCCAGAAAAATGCAGTTGCGCTGTGCGCTTGGCCTGTGTGCCGCTCGAAAGATGAATGAACCCATCCTTCAGATCAAGCGGCGAACCGCGATAAATGCCAGCGGCAACAGCTGCAAGCCAATCAGCGCGAGGAAGAATTTTATAGAGAAGGCGCATTTAGTATCCTGAGTTGATTGGCACACAATAGAACATGTTTGGCGCTAGACAAGAAGATGAAATAGAGGTATTAGTTCCTATTAGAGGCAGATAATCTTTAAGACAAGTGAGGCGGCGATGTTTTCTCATAAACAAGTCTGGGGTGCGATTGATACAATCGCTGAGCGTTATGGGTATTCAGCTTCGGGGCTGGCCAAGAAGGCGGGGCTAGATCCCACTTCGTTTAATCCTTCCAAACGCAATGGCCCGGATGGTCGCCCACGATGGCCAACGCTGGAAAGTCTATCGCGGGTACTGGCCGCGTCTGGCGCTCCTGTTGATGAGTTTACAAATCTTTTGATGGGCCGGAGAGGTCAGCCACCAAATCGCAAACAAATTCCTTTGTTAGGCTTAGCGCAAGCGGGCATGGGTGGGTTTTTTGATGATTCAGGTTATCCTGCTGGCGAAGGTTGGGAAGAAATTGATGTGCCGGGTGTCACTGATAACACCGCATATGCGCTGGAGATTACCGGGGATAGCATGATGCCGATTTACCGGGAAGGCGACCGGATTATTGTGTCCCCTAGTGCCACTTTGCGCAAAGGTGATCGCGTGGTGGTCAAAACCACCGACGGTCAAGTGATGGCCAAAATCATGCAACGGCAAACCGCCCGCACCGTGGAGCTTGCTTCCTTTAATCCTGAACATCAAACCAAGATCGTCGATCTCAAAGACGTCGACTGGATGGCACGGATTGTCTGGGCAAGCCAGTAACGCTTAGCCCTGTTGGCCGTCGCTAAGTTCAGCCCATGTATTGGGTTGAGAAAGCATTTTTTGTAAGTAAGCGAGATTTGCTTCGACCTGATATGGCGGCAGATCAGCACTGGCAATGGTGCGGGATTCGTCAAATCGGCCTTGCAGCCCAACCACAAGGGCGAGGTTTTGGCGAATGCGCGGCATGGCAGCACTGCCTGGCAAAGCGTTGGCCGCTTTCAATGTGGTTTCGGCAGATTTCAAATTGCCTTCGAGGGCATAAGACATGCCCATGTTATTAATAACCGAAACTTGGTTCGGGCTCGCCACAAGGGCCTTAGCGTAGAATTCGCGGGCTTGAACATATTTGCCTTGTTGATCATATGCAGAGCCTAGAGCCGACAAAGTTTTCCAATCATTATTGCCAAGCGCTACGGAGCGATCAAGCATGCCGAGCGCTTCGCTGGTCTTGCCGGCACCCAGAAATTTTTTACCGACTTGACCTTGTAAGGCGGCATTTTCTGGATTTTGGGCGGCTAACATCTGTAACACCACGAGCTGTTCTTCGCTTTGACCAAGCTTTCCTAGGCTTTCAGAATAGGCCCAGCCCAACTCAGTATTGCTTGGATTTTTTTTCCATTTATCGCCCATTTCCTTGGTTTTGGTGAAGGAGGGCGCACCAATACTTGCGGTGCTAATCGGATCTGCGCCGTCTAACTTTGCGTTTTTGGTCTGGCAAGCACTCACGGACAGGCCTGCTGCAACCAACAAACTTGCCAGCCGCATATGCCGCCCAAAATTAGAACTTACCTTGACCATAATCAGCCTCACTCGCAGAAAAACAAACATCTTCCGCGCAATCATGGTGTGTTTTCCTCAATAAACGATTAACCATGTTGGACACAAATCAGCTTTTTAACTCGGGACGCTACCAGAATCATGATTTCAGCCGATAAAATTCTCCTCCGCACCGTTCCTGCAACTGCTGTTCCAATTTATGTTTTGAGTGCGGCGGACCATGGGCGGAGCTTAAAAAACCACCCTGCTCCTGTGCAATCTTGGATCAGGAGTAATGGATTTACGGCTGCACCGATGAGCTTTGTTTGCCTTCCGGATGAGCTTGGTCATTTGGGAGCGGTCCTCGTGGGGCAACCGAAACCAGATGCCGATCCCTTTGCGTTGGGCAAACTCGCGAGCCAATTACCTCCGGGTACATATCACTTTGCCAATGCCCTGGCGGATGCCAATAGCGTTGTTTTGGGTTGGTGTTTAGAGCTCTATCGCTATGATCCTTACCGTGCCATTGTTCCTAATATGGCAAAGCTAGCGTGCCCCGTATCTTGTGACCGCGATGCTTTGTTATCCGCCATCAACGCCACCTATCAGGTGCGTGATCTGGTCAATGCGCCGGCAAATTTGATGGGGCCAGACGAACTAGAGGCAGCCGCACTTACCCTCGCCAAAACACACAAAGCGAAAGCACGGGTGGTGACGGGTAAAATTTTGGCAAAAGAATTTCCGTTGATCCACCACGTAGGGCTAGCCAGTCCGCGCGCACCCCGGCTCATTGATTTTTCTTGGGGGCCGCTCAAAGCACCAAAGGTTACGATTGTTGGAAAAGGCGTTTGTTTTGATACTGGCGGGCTTGATATTAAGCCATCGTCTGGCATGTTGATTATGAAGAAAGATATGGGGGGTGCAGCCAATGTGCTCGGCCTTGCCCGGATGATCATGGAGGCGAAGCTTCCGGTTCGCCTTCGTGTGCTTATTCCAGCCGTTGAGAATTCAATTTCAGGGAATGCGTTTCGGCCTGGGGATGTGTTTAAAACCCGCAAA
>JAYUOP010000142.1:0-8889 GCA_043760745.1 Hyphomicrobiales bacterium | reverse complement strand
ACAAGAGAGTGCGTGCAGAAAAAGCTGGCATCGGGTTTTTTGATAGCAAAGTTGACAATGCATTCCTCGGTTTGACTTATGCTGATGGCCCGATCACTTTGAACGTTAAGATGCATGATGCAACGCGCGGTGTTGTAGACAAGTTGAAATTTGCGGGCTACGACGATGATGCTTGGGGCGTAAGCTCGAAAGCCTTGTTCACTACCGATTTGGTTAACTTCGAATTGTCCGGCGGTTACTGGGGGCAGGATGATGCAGACTTGATTCCTTTGGCGAATCAAACTGGCGTGAAATGGCTTGCTGGTGCCGGAACTGAGATCAACGCCATTGAAGGTCTCAGCATTAGTCTTGCGGCTCAAACCGGCCGCCTTCACAATGACACCGAGACATTGAACTTCTCTGGGTCGCTTGGTTTCGCATTGACCGAAGACATTACTGTGGGCCTTGGTGCTGGCTGGAAGAAGATCAGCAACTCACCAACCCCTGCCGATAACATAACCCAAAAAGTTGTAAACGGCGGGATCTATTACGTTCCGTTGTCGCAGATGATTATCGGTTTAGAAGGTGACTGGTTGGACGACGGCAAGCCAGCAGCCACTACAAACGACGGCTACACCGCGGCGATCGTAACACGGTACAGCTTCTAATCACTAGCTTGGTTTGACCCTTAAACGCGAAGCCTGAAACTCGTGCAGGCTTCGCGTCATCTTCAAGTACATGATTTTCACTCAAAATTGGAAAGTATCATTATGAAACGCTTTTTGCTTGCTGCGTCGCTTATCGCCCTTGCAGCCTCTCCGAGTTTCGCCCGCGATCAGATTCGTATCGTAGGCTCATCTACTGTTTATCCTTTTGCGACAGTTGTTGCTGAAGCTTTCGCTAAGTCAACCGGAATGAAAACACCGATTATTGAGTCGACCGGTTCTGGCGGCGGGATCAAATTGTTCTGCGAAGGTATTGGTGAAGATAAGCCTGACTTCGTGAATTCATCGCGTCGTATGAAACGGGCCGAGATTGATATCTGCGTTAAAAATGGCGTCGTTGAAATCACCGAATTCCGCCTAGGTTATGATGGTTTGACGGTTGCCAATGCTGCTGCCGGACCCAATGCATCGTTCACACGCAAGCAACTGTTCTTGGCGCTCGCAAAGCAAGTTCCAGACAAAGATGGCAAGATGATCGACAATCCATACAAAATGTGGAACGAAATCGACCCGTCTCTTCCTGCCGAAAAAATCGAAGTACTTGGCCCCCCACCAACTTCAGGCACGCGCGATAGTTTTGCCGAACTTATTATCAAGAAGGGCGCGGAAGAATTCCCGGCTTTGTTTGAGCTCAGTGGTAAAGATGTGGCAGCTTTTGACATTATCTGGAAGTCCATCCGCGAAGATGGTGCTTATGTTGAAGCCGGCGAAAATGACAACCTGATCATTAAGAAGCTTGATGCAAATCCACAAGCTTTCGGAATTTTCGGTTACTCCTTCCTGCAACAGAACCAAGGAAAAGTGAAAGCCGCAGCAATTGATGGTGACTTACCATCCATCAAGGAAATTTCTAATGGCAATTACAAAGGTTCTCGCGTACTTTATATCTACGCCAAGAAAGACCATATCGGTCTTGTTCCAGGAATGCTTGAGTTTCTCACTGAGTTCACTTCGACCGCAGCGATTGGCGAAGATGGTTACCTGATAGACAAGGGACTTGTCCCGCTTGGTGTGTGCGATGCTGAAGCCAGCTATGCTTCGGTTACCACTTTGCCAAACCTCGATCCTGACTTTCTGAAGTAAATTTAGCCCTCATGCTAAAGACCACGGTTGCAGTGGCTTCGGTTCAAGAGCTAGAAATAGCGATTGTGATAGAGGACCTGCTGTGATCGTACTTATAAACTGCCGATAAAAATAAGGACACTTACTCTGCTGCATTAGAGTAAGTGTCCGCACTTTGAAAAAACCTTAAGCCACTTTCCGCCAAGTTT
This sequence comes from Hyphomicrobiales bacterium, assembly GCA_043760745.1. Taxonomy (GTDB): domain Bacteria; phylum Pseudomonadota; class Alphaproteobacteria; order Rhizobiales; family Aestuariivirgaceae; genus Aestuariivirga. The sequence continues at coordinate 6,914 of JAYUOP010000142.1, read as the reverse complement.
CGTTTGTCATAAATTCCAAAATTGCATCGGCTTCCATAGGTTTTGCAAAAGCGAAGCCTTGCACGAAGTTGCAGTCAAGACTTTGGAGGATACGGGCGTGTTCCATCGTTTCGACACCTTCGGCTAGAACTTCGATCCCTAAGGCTTGGCCAATATCAACAATCGAAGCGAGCAATCTGCGAATTTCAACCGATACGACAATCGGTTGCACCAATTCACGGTCAATTTTTAAACGCTTTGGTCGAAGGCTGAGCAAGCAGGCAATTGACGCATGACCCGTGCCAAAATCATCGATCTCAATGCCAATGCCCATCGCTTTTATTTCCGATAAATTGCGGGCAACAATTTCATTTTGATTGTCGAGAAAAATGGATTCCAAAAGCTCAAACGACAAACTGTTTTCTGGGATATCAAGTTCACGCAGAGTTTCGATAAGGTTGACATCCCCCAAGCGCCGACCTGAAACATTCACACTTACGTGTGGCACATTTAATCCAGCTTTACGCCACTTTGCTAAGTCAGCGAGCGCCAATTCCAAAACAATCTGATCAATTTTAGCGACGGCATTAATGTCTTCTGCAACACTTAAAAAAGCATCAGGTGATAAGATGCCACGCTCTGGATGACGCCAACGCACCAATGTTTCCATGCCGATTACGGCTTCGTCTCTGACATCAAATTGCGGTTGATACACCGCAAAAAATTCATTTCTTTCCAGACCGCGTTTAATATCGTCGGCACATTTTTTATGGGCTGTGACGCGCTGTTGCATCTCGTCTGTAAAGAAGCAAAAGCGATTGCGACCGTCGGTCTTGGCTTGGTAAAGTGCAATGTCAGAATTGACCAACAATGTGCGCCCTTGAATTTTGTCACTTCGACCAATTGCGATGCCAATGCTGGCGCCATACAAACATTCAACGCCAGCAAAAATAACGGGTTCACTCAGTTTTTGCAAAAGTCGCGTCGCCAATGCCGAAAGCGCGCTTAAACTTGGAGCATCCAAAAATAAAATGACGAATTCATCGCCGCCAATGCGGCTCACTAAAGCTTTGTCTCCGGCTTCTTCGTTCAAAATAGCCGCAGCACTCTGAAGAATTGCATCACCTGCAACATGCCCCATCGTGTCGTTGATCTGTTTAAAGCGATCAAGGTCTATGTGGAGTAGTGCAACGGATGTATTTGTGGAATTAGAATTTTTTATTGAGATGCCGTTCAGTGCTTGGTCCAGTTTTCTTCGGTTAGGCAATCCAGTCAACGGGTCATGCAACGCATTGTGTTCAAGAGTGCGTTGAACGGATTGAATTTTCCGACTGTGATTTTCTGCCAGCTCTTTGGCCAATCTTAGTTCTTCGGCTTGATTAACATCTTCCGTTATGTCCCAAATTACACCGATAACGCGCGGGCCATTGATCTCATCGAAGCGGTATCCCGCCCGACAACGAACGTGACGGATTTCGCCAAACGGCAGTACAATGCGGTAGTCGATTGCATAGTTTTTCTTGGTCAGTGCGGCAGCGTCAAAAGCTTTAATAACGTGTTCTCGATCAGTAGGATGCAGGCACTTTTGCCAAAGATCATCCGGAATTTTCCCTATGGCGCCCCCAACCCCGAAAATCTGCCGGGTGTTTTCATCCCAAATCGCTTGTTTTTCAACGAGATCATATTCCCAAACACCAATTTCCGCGTTGTTTGTCGCCATCTCGTAACGTTCAGTAAGGCGCGTCAGTTCACTTTCAGAGCGTTTCAATTCACTGATATCAACATCAGTGCCAATTAAACGGACTGCACCCGTCTCGGCATTTCGCTCAACAACTTTGCCGCGGCTCATGATCCAAACCCAAGTGCCATCAGCTTTGAGTTGTCGATATTCGTGTTGTAAGTCGTCTGAATTGTTTTGTTGACGTTCTGCAAATTCAAGCAAAAGCTTTGGTTTGTCATCGGGATGAACGGTTGCCCACCATTCCTCATGATTTGGAATAGCCGTTGTATCCGGGGAAAAGCCACGCATGGTTTTCCAAGCGGAAGAATAATACCTCTCATTTTTAATGAGGTTCACGTCCCATAGCCCTTGGCCAGCGCTTTCGAGGGCAATACGCCATCGTTGCTCTTGATCTGCCAAGGCAGCGAAGCGCTCTTCCGCATTTTTTATTTCGGTTTGGTAATGTTCTTTATCAATATTTTCCAAAACTCAAACAATCCCCAAACCTACGTTCCCAAACACATATCTAGAGGAGGAGCGTTAAATTTGAGTTTCGCTAAGTGCCTTAATTTTTAATGAACATGATGACTCGAAATCAAAATCGTTTTTTAAGCGTGCCAGCGCTTTCAGAATTGAGTTTGTCATTTGGATGCGTTAAAGTTCAGCCAAATACATCTCGGGGGAGGGTACTTGCGTGAGGAATTTTTTGCGGCTCGTTTTTTCTTTCCTTATGGTTTTAGCCACACCTGCAATGGCGGCTCCATCCTGCAACACCCATAAGGAATTTACGGCTGTCGATCTTTCGCAAACCGTAACTTCAATTACAACGATAAGCGGCAAATCTGGCGTTGATGCGTTCAAATCCATTGGCATTAAAACCATTGCCCGTTACTATGATTGGCCCGCTGCCGATATCACATGCAAGTCGTTGCTGCCCGCCGAATCCGATGCGATCATCGCAGCGGGTCTAAATATTGTCGCGATTTTCCAACACGAAAACTCCGATCCTGAAACTTTCTTTGATGCGGGTCGAGGTGTAACTGACGCTAAAGCGGCACTCAAAATGGCCGCCGCTAATGGCCAACCTAGGGGCTCAGCGATTTACTTTGCAGTCGATGGCGTCGACCAAACAGTGAAAGATGCCGTGTTTGAATTTGGCGTGAGTAACGGAAAATCAGTATCCAAAACCCGTCGCCAACGCTTGCTGAAAGCTGACCCATCATTTCGGAAACATATCGCGTTTTACGAACGCTTTTTGCAGTACCATAAAGCAGTTTTCCGCAAACCCGTTTCCGCTATTCGTGCGTCCGATATGCTACCAGCGGTCGAAAGATATTTTCGAGCCGTTAAAGCCAATTTAAATGGCAAATACAAGGTTGGTGTTTATGGGAGTGGGTTAGTCTGTAAGCACATCATGGCCAAAGGCTTGGCTGACTATTGTTGGTTAGCCATGTCCACCGGTTGGCCCGGCTACAAGGAGCAGCGCGCGAGTGGCAAATGGAGCCTCGCCCAACAACACACGACCTATTGCAAGAACTGGAAATTCCGCGAGCGCGAAACCGCCAGATTTGATTTTAACCGCGTTAAAGGAGCCGACTTTGGCCAATGGTCAAAGAAAGGTGAAGTTACAAAATTGCCGATTTTACCAGCCAAATGCCGACTGGGTTGGTAGATTTCACTGCGCCGTAAAGCCACCGTCGATCAGAATATCTTGCCCACAAATGAGATCAGAAGCGGGTGACGCGAGGAATAAAATCAGATCCGCCACCTCTACTGTTTTGCCAAAACGTCCCAGTGGAATTTTGGCTTTCATGGGATCGCCCTTCGATGGATCACCCCACACCATTTCGCCCATCGGCGTTAGAATAACAGTTGGACAAATTGTGTTGGCTTGAATGTTATGCTTGGCCCATTCTACAGTCATCACTTTGGTGAGCATGTTGAGCCCGCCTTTGGATGCGCCATAAGCTGAGTGATCTGCAAGTGCGACCACACCTGATTGCGACGAGATATTGATGATCTTGCCATGGCCTTGTTTGATCATATTTGGGGCAAGCGCTTGCGCCAGCAAAAATGGTGCCCGCAAGTTTACAGCATGGACCCAATCCCAATCTTCTACCTGCGTATCGATAATTGAGTTGAGCGTGGTAACGCCTGCATTATTCACCAAAATGTCAATCGTGCCAAAAGCGTCTAAAGCAGTTCTAGCTGCAGCTTTCGGCCCTTCAATAGTTGCAAGATCAGCAACGATTGGAATGCAGCGTCGGCCCATTTTGGAAACAATCGATGTTATTTCCGTAAGCCCTTTTTCATCGCGGCCAACAGCAGCAATATCAGCGCCCGCATCCGCCAAAACCTTGCAGGCTTCAAACCCGATGCCCTTAGTGGCCCCAGTTACCAAGGCCCGTTTGCCAACCAAAGAAAACCGCTTCTGCCATTCGCTCATTTTTGTTCCTCAAGTTTTATTGTCAGTCTTTGCCTGAAACAACACAGTGTCAAGCCCGCGCAACACACTCTAGCAATTGTGCAGTGACTCATTTAGGAAGGGCTCAAATTCAAATTTGAGGAGCGCTCATCATGGCCGTTAAAAAACATAAAATTGCAATGTTAACTGCGGGTGGATTAGCGCCATGTCTTTCGGCGGCGGTCGGCGGTCTCATCATGGAGTATAGTAAGAATTTACCAAAAGCCGAGATCATTGGCTACCGTAATGGCTATATGGGTCTGCTTAAGGGCTGGTCCGTAAAGGTCACTCCTGCGGTACGTAAATCAGCGGATGTGTTGCTAACGCATGGTGGTTCGCCGATTGGCAATTCCCGCGTGAAGTTGACCAACGTAAAAGATTGCGTCAAGCGCGGTCTGGTGAAAGAGGGCCAAGACCCGCTGAAGGTTGCAGCTGAACAATTGGTTAAAGATGGCATCACGATTTTGCACACCATCGGTGGCGACGATACCAACATTACCGCCGCTGATCTCGCTGCATATTTGGCAAAGAATAATTACAATCTCACAGTGGTTGGTTTGCCGAAAACCATTGATAATGACGTGATCCCGATCAAGCAAACATTGGGTGCTGTGACAGCCGCCGAGCAGGGGGCGATCTTCTTTGAAAACTCAATAAATGAGCAATCCACCAGCCCGCGCATGCTGTTGATCCATGAAGTTATGGGCCGCAATTGCGGTTGGCTGACTGCTGCAACGGCAGACGCTTATCGCAACCGCTTGAAGAAGCAAAAATTTGTGCCCGACTTTAATCTTTCAATGGAGCATAAAGATATCGACGCGGTTTACGTTCCTGAAATCGCCATCGACCTTGAAAAAGAAGCCAAGCGTTTGAAAAAAGCGATGGACAAAAACGATAGCGTGACCGTCTTCTTAAGCGAAGGCGCTGGCGTGAATGATATCGTTGCCGAAATGGCAGCACGTGGCGAAGAAGCCGAACGTGATGCTTTCGGTCATGTGAAAATTGACAAGATCAATCCTGGCGCGTGGTTTGCCAAACGCTTTGCCGAATTGGTCGGCGCCGAAAAAACCTTGGTGCAAAAATCCGGCTATTTCGCTCGTTCCGCCAAAGCAAACAAGGAAGATTTGGCCCTGATCAAATTGATGGTGAAAGAAGCTGTGAAGAGTGCGCTGAAAGGCGTGAGCGGTGTCATCGGCCATGACGAAGGCAAAAAAGATGCTTTGCGCGCCATCGAATTCCCCCGCATCAAAGGCGGCAAAGAATTTGATACCAAAGCCAAATGGTTCGGTGCCATGCTGAAAGAGATTGGCCAGCCGAAGGGGAAGAAAGTTGAAGGCGGTGGGCACTAAGTATGCTTCGAGGCCCGCGAAGATGCGGGTACCTCAGCATGAGGGATGTTTTGGGGGAAGAAGTTTGTTTAGCATCTTTAGCTAATTATCCCTCGCCCCGAGGTGTGCGGCGAAGCCGGACCTCGAAGGGTGCGCTGCGGGCTCAGTCGTGCTAGACAAGTTCAAAGCCAAGAGTTCCATATGTTATGACGCAAACATCGCACACAAAACTTCTGCTCCTCCTCGGAACCGGCGCTGCCCTTGGCCTCAATTTTCCGCTTGGCAAAATGGCTCTGTCTTTGGGCGTTCATCCCGCCATTTGGGCGGCGTTGATTTCGTTTGGTGCTGGTTTGGCCTTGTTGTTGATTACAACGATCTCTGAACAACAAAACGCCGCACCAGCGCCACGTACGAAATTCGCAGTGATGTCAGGGTTTCTATCTTATGTGATGCCCAACTTTTTGACCTTTGCTGTGATCCCGCATATCGGCAGCGGGTTAGCATCGATCATGTTTGCGCTGTCCCCCGTTGTTACAGCCACCCTTTCAATAATCCTCAAAGTGCGTCCACCCAATCTGATAGGCCTTGCGGGCATAGGCGTTGGATTAGTCGGTGCACTGATGATTATACTTGGTCGCGGGAGTGATCCTACATTGCAAGGTGGTTATTGGATTTACATCGCCTTGCTCATTCCTATATTTCTTGGCCTCGGAAATGTTTATCGCACTATGGCTTGGCCTGTTGGTGCATCGCCGCGCAGCTTGGCGGCCTTCACAAATCTTTCAGCAGTTCCGTTTCTTTGTGCGATCGTTTTCGCGCAAACCGGCGCAGTACCAATCCAATCCCTTTTCGCAATCCCCGGTCTTGTAGTTGGTCAAATCATCGTCTCAACCATCATGTTTCTAATGTTCTTTCGCCTTCAGCAAATTGGCGGCCCAACCTATCTCAGCCAAATAGGTTACGTTGCTGCCGCCGTTGGGTTATTTATAGGCGTGAGCTTTTTGGGAGAAACATATTCCTTTGGCGTCTGGGCTGGAGCAGGGGTTATCGCCCTTGGCATTGTTTTTTCCACCCTCGGTCAACCTAAAACCAATTAATTAAACGTCACATTCTGCCCTAGCTTCCCGTAAACCCCTCTGCTATAGACCGCGTCGATCATAGGGTCAAAGTGGGCCCTGCGAGAGCTTTGCGCGGACGTGGTGAAATTGGCAGACACGCAAGATTTAGGTTCTTGTGAGGAAACTCGTGGGGGTTCAAGTCCCTCCGCCCGCACCAATACGCTCGACGACACGATATAGAAACTGGGTTTAATTCGGAAAGACAAGAGCAAGACAATGCAGGTTACAGAAACACTGAGCTCCGGCCTCAAGCGCGAATTTCAAGTTGTGGTCAATGCCGCGGAACTTGATAAAGAACTGAATGT
>JAYUOP010000141.1:0-3530 GCA_043760745.1 Hyphomicrobiales bacterium | reverse complement strand
AACAGCGCGAACGTTACCTTGCGCCCGCCGTGCGCGGCGAAAAAGCCGATTGCTTGGCCATGACCGAGCCCGGCGTTGGTTCAGATTTGCGCGGCATGAAAACCTTTGCCCGCGCCGATGGCGATGACTTCGTGATCAACGGTGTGAAGCACTTCATCAGCCACGGCGACGAAGCCCATTTCACTGTTCTTTTTGCAGCCACTGGTGAAGAAGAAACCTCCCGCGGCAAAAAGAAATTGATCACCGCATTTTTAATCGACAAAGGAACTCCAGGATTTACCGTTCGCGATGGCTACAAGAACGTCTCCCATCGCGGATACCCCAACAACATTCTCGAATTCAATGACTGCCGGGTTCACAAATCGCAAATCTTGGGCGAACTGCACAAAGGTTTTGAAGTCGCCAATTCTTGGCTTGGTGCAACACGATTGCAAGTGGCTTCCACCTGCTTGGGCCGCGCCGAACGCGCTATGGAACACGCCTTGCAATACGCCGTTGACCGCGAACAATTCGGCCAGCAAATCGGCAAATTCCAAGGCATCTCATTCAAGCTCGCCGATATGGCAATGGAACTGAAAGCCGCCGAACTCCTCACCCGCGAGGCAGCATGGAAATATGATCAAGGCACGGTCACCGAAATGGATATGGCAATGGCCAAATTAAAATCCACCGAAGTGCTCGCCTTCATTGCCGACGAAGCCATCCAAATACATGGCGGCATGGGATTGATGAGTGATTTGCCACTAGAACGCATCTGGCGCGACGCCCGCGTAGAACGCATTTGGGAAGGCACATCAGAAATCCAACGCCACATCATTAGCCGTGGGTTGCTCAGGCCGCTGGGTGGATGATGGAACAGGCCCTCACCTGCCTCCTCAACCCCACCTCCATCGCCTTCATCGGTGGCAATGAGTGCGCGGTCGCCATCACGCGCACCCGCGAACTGGGCTTTACGGGCAAAATTTACGCCGTCCACCCCAAGCGCGAAGAGCTCGGCGGCATTTCAACGGTGCGGTCGGTTGACGAAATCGAAGGCCCAATCGACGCTGCATTTGTCGCTGTGAAACGTGAGCCAACAATCGAAATCGTCCGTCAACTGCGTGCCAAAAACTGTGGTGGCGCTGTGATCTATGCTGCTGGTTTTGCCGAAGCGGGAGCTGCAAACCTCCAAGATGATCTTCTTGCCGCCGCAAACGGCATGCCCCTACTCGGCCCCAACTGCTATGGCTTCGTTAATGCACTGAGCCGCGTAGCACTCTGGCCTGATGAACATGGCCTCGAAATCCGTGAAAACGGTGTTGCCATCATCACCCAATCCGGAAACATCGCCTGCAATTTCGGCATGAGCCGCCGCGCCTTGCCTCTTGCCGCACTGTTCACAATTGGCAATCAAGCCGATGTCGATATGGCGCGCATGATCGAAGCGCTTTGTGTTGATGATCGCATCACAGCAATTGGGCTTCACATCGAAGGCTTGAAGGACATTCCGGCTTTTGCCCGCGCGGCCGAACTTGCCCGCTCTCATAAAAAACCTCTCATTGCGCTCAAAACTGGGCGCTCGGAGCAAGGTGCAAAAGTCACCTTGAGCCATACGTCATCACTGTCAGGATCAGATGATCTTTACGATGCATTGTTTGAGCGCCATGGCATAGCCAGAATGAAGTCGGTAACTGCTTTCGCTGAAACACTTAAGTTTTTGCATCATGGCGGACCGATCAACGATAGCCGTCTGGTTTCGATGAGCTGTTCTGGCGGCGAAGCCGCCTTGGTAGCGGACATGGCATTGGAAAAAAACGTAAGCTTCCCGCCGTTCAATAGCGAAACCAAATCGCGCGTTGCTGCCTCACTTAATGAGTTTGTGAACATCGATAATCCGCTGGATTATCACACCTTCATTTGGGGCGACGAAGCTAAACTTGAGGCTACATTCAGCGCCACCCATTCTGGCGGCTATGACGTCGGCATGTTGATTTTAGATGTGCCAACGCACCCGCATATGAACCCCGCAGCTTGGTACAAAGCGTCTCACGCGTTTACCAAAGCGGCCCAAACCAATAACGCTCGCGCTGTGATCGTATCGTCGTTGCCAGAGTCCATGCCACTCGAAATGGCAACCGAACTGAGTGCCGCAAATATCACACCCATGATGGGTTTGGACGACGCACTCACTGCGTTTGAAGCAGCAGCGTTTATAGGCAGCGCGTGGAGCCGTCATCCCAACTGTTTAGACCGTCACCCCCACGAAGGCGAGGGCCCAACTTTACCTCAGACACTGAAAGCGGATAAAAGCTGGATCCCCGCCTCCGCAGTGATAACGGAAAGTGGTGTGATGACGGAGTACAGTGGTAAATTACTACTTCAAAAGTTCGGCCTCGAAATCCCTTTCGGTCAAATCTGCTCTCCAGCAAACGCCGTCATCACAGCAAACGACCTTGGCTACCCCGTTGCCGTTAAAATATCCTCCGCCACCATCTTCCACAAAACCGAGGTGAGCGGCGTTGCAATCAACCTGAAAACAGCAAGCGAGGTCGAAGCTGCTGCTACCCGTATGGCAAAATTAGGCAATGAACTGCTTGTCGAAAAAATGGTGGAGGGCGCAGTCGCCGAACTTATCGTGGGCCTCACGCGAGACCCGCAATTTGGTTTGACGTTAGTGATTGGCGCTGGCGGCATTTTCACAGAGTTACTAAAAGATTCGGTAAGTCTGCTTTTACCCTGCACCGATGATGAAATCCTCCGTGCACTGAAGAAACTTCGCATATGGAAACTTATCGAAGGATTTCGCGGCAAATCCGGCGACCAACAAGCAACCCTTCAAGCCATCAAAGGGGTTTGCAATTTCGGTACAGCATTCGAAAGCGAAATCGAAGAGCTCGACATCAATCCACTTTTCATTTTGCAAAACGGCGCAGTTGCGGCAGATGCATTGATTAAGTTCAGATAAAACGCTATTCTACTCTGAAATGGAGTTATCCAATGGACAGTTCAATGAAGCGCATTTTTTTCGTCCGCGCGCACTGGGATGATGAAGCAAAAGTCTGGTATTCAGAAACGGATATTGACGGCCTATTTATCAATGCCAAAGACTTGGACGAGTTTGAAGATGTCGTTAGCGAGTTTGCGGGCGAACTTGTGCTCGAAAATCATTGGCGGCGTGGTGAAGTTCCACAAGAAATGATTTCTTCAACAGTGCCTATTATATTATGGCAAAAGCCCAGCCTCGTGCGCCACGCCGCATAATGGCTGAAGGCTTTTATCGGGATTTAGTAAAGGAATTGAAACGTCTCGGTTACACTTATTCTGATCAAGGAAAAGGCTCACATGAAAAATGGCGCGCACCTGGATCCCAAGTACTAATCGTTCCAAGAAATTTAAACAAACGCCATACCGCTAACGCGATTCTCAAAATGGCCGGTAGCGCAAAGAAATTTTAATTCCATGACATCCCCCATCCAAACCATCCGTAATGGTACGATCCTCGAAGTCACACTCAACCGCCCAAAAGCCAACGCCATTGATGCAGCAACGTC
>JAYUOP010000140.1:0-3549 GCA_043760745.1 Hyphomicrobiales bacterium | reverse complement strand
CGTCTTCGCCGGTGTAATGGTTCCAGGTTTTGGTGGTATACTTGCCCGAAATCAATACATCGGGTGATGCCGCACCGCGCTCCATTTCTGGAGCAGTCTTGCCTGTCGTTTTCATTACAATGAGATCAGCCATAGTTCGTCCTCTTCAGTTTGAGCGCAAGTTCAATAAGCACATCGTGCCCCGGTTCAAAATCATTGGCAAGCCACCAGTCTTCAACCTGAGCCAATATGCCGCCAACTTCTGGGCCGGGTACAAATCCTCTGTCCAACAGGTCCTGTCCTGCAAGGGGAAACCTTAGAATTGGCCAATGATTTGGAAAATCCATCAAACCGTCCCAATCGAACTCCGCTGATCCCCGCGCTTGATCAAGCGCAACCCGATCACGCCAACAATCCGCACCAATCTGATACAAAATAACCCGCCGCTCAGCATCGCGTAACACTGGCGAAAGTCGCGGCGCGTTGATCACATTCTTTATCCGCAAAGCTTCGTCGTTTGATAGCTTTAATGTGTCTTTCAACCCTGAAGGTTCCGCCGCAATTGCAATCAGCCGCAAAAGACCATCCCTTGGCAAGCGATCAACAATCGCAAGATCATCCGTACACGGCATAATAAAGTTCAGGATACCAACCTTGCTCATAATGTCGAGCGTGCGCCCCGCACCAGCCCCTTCCAAAAGTTTCAACATTTCCACGCGTATGCGTTCAACTGAAAGTGCGGCAATCCCTTTTCGGAGTTTCTTGCAAGCCGCTAATCCCGCCGGATCGATAGTCCCAAAGCCAAAGCGCGCATCGAAACGGAAGAACCGCAGTATCCGCAAATGATCTTCGACAATCCGTTGCGCGGGGTCACCTACGAACCTTACACATCGCGCGATGATATCGGCGTAACCATTTGTAAAATCGTATATTTCACCATGCGCATCACAATATAATGCGTTCATCGTAAAGTCCCGCCGCGCCGCGTCCGCCGCCCAATCCGCTGTGAAAACAACCTCGGCATGGCGGCCATCCGTGGCAACGTCAAGGCGCAAAGTCGTCACTTCAAACACTGCACCATCATGAACCACAGTAAGCGTGCCATGATCAATACCTGTTGGGTAAACCTTCATGCCAGCTGCAGCACAAACCGACATCAACCGCTCGGGCAACAAAGTGGTAGCCAGATCAATATCTGAAAGCGGTAACCCCATCAGCGCATTGCGAACGGCTCCACCCGCAACCCGCGCTTCGCCACCTGCCGCCACAATAACTGCAAACAGTTTTTGCAACCGGGCATCTTGCAACCACGCTGCATCGCGAAGATTAGGAACCATAAATGCGCTCATACATATTGCGCAGCATACCTGCTGTAGCACCCCAAATATATCGCTCGCCGAACGGCATGGCAAAGAAATTTCTTTGTTGCCCATTCACCGGTCTTGTGTGCCTCTCATGATTAGCATCAGACATCAGAAATTCCAAAGGCACTTCAAATGCACTGGCCACTTCTTCCGCTTGCAATTGCAATTGAAACCCATCGTGCACCAAACCAACAACCGGCACCACATGATAGTTTGTGATCGTACGGTACCCGTCCAAAAAACCTATTGGCGTTATGAACTCTGATCGTAGCCCAATTTCTTCCCGCGCTTCGCGCAGAGCTGCGTGGGTTGGACTGAGATCAGCATCATCAATACGTCCACCCGGAAATGAGATCTGCCCGGCATGTTTTGAAAGATGTTTGGTCCGCTCTGTCAACAAGATGCTAAGCCCCTGTGGGCGCACAATCACGGGAACTAAAACTGCCGCTTGCTTTGGTTTTTCGTCAGCAGGGATCATGCGCGCATTCTGATTGAGATCATCATCGCTGCGCAAACTGAATTCCGGCGCGACTTTTAACAATCGTGCTTCTGCACGGCGCAAAAACTCTGCCTTATGAAATAATTTAGCACTCAAGGTTCCGCACCAATTTCACGCGCCAGCTGCATTGGAAAAAATACGCCCGACGACCAAACGCCAAACCACTCGTCCTCAACCACACCAAGCCGCACTAAATCATAAAACAACGACCGCGAAACCAACGCTTCTAAATTCGAACGCACAACAACATAGGGCTTCAAGCCAGCCGTTTCTTTTTCTTCCGCAAACCGCAAGGGATGCGCTTCATCAACAACAACCACATCATCTGTGTTGGTTTCAAAATGTATGACCTGATCGCGCGCTTCTCCCGTAACCGTCATCACAATTGCCACAAACGGCGCGTCATCAACAATGATACCGCATTTCTCGACCGGCGTGACCAGATAGTATTTGCCATCCGCATCAAATCGCAAAACCGAAGCGAATAGCTTGAACAATGGCTTTCTGCCAATCGGCGAATTCATATAAAACCATGTGCCATCGGCGGCGATCCGCATGTCAATGTCCCCGCAAAACGGCGGGTTCCACAGATGAACGGGCGGCAGCGACTTCCCATCGCCTTTTGCCAAGGTAAGCCCTTGCAACGGATTGCTTGTATCCCGGTTCATCGTCATCGTAATCTCATCATCCAACGGCAGTTTTGAGTCGTAAAAAATTCTGCCATGTTTATACCACGCTCATGGCTGAATAAGACAGCCAAAGTGCCCTAAAGTGAATGTGAGAGCCATGACCAGCAAGCAAGCCAAGTCAAACACTGTATCCGAACTCGAGGCAACCGCCGAAAAACTTGAAAAAGTGCGCGGCGCAATTGGCAGGGTTATCTTTGGTCAAAATGAAGTGGTCGAATTGACGCTCACCAGCATTCTCGCGGGCGGCCATACTTTGTTAGTTGGTGCGCCTGGCCTTGCCAAAACCAAACTCGCAATTACCCTTGGACGGGTTCTAGGCTTGGCCGAAAAACGCGTTCAGTTCACACCAGATTTGATGCCCGCCGATATTCTCGGTGCCGAGGTTCTGGATGACGCCACAAATGGTAAACGCCAGTTTCGCTTTTTGCCCGGCCCCGTATTTTGTCAATTGCTGATGGCTGATGAAATCAACCGCGCCTCCCCGCGCACCCAATCTGCTCTGCTGCAAGCAATGCAAGAACATCATATTACAGTTGCTGGTCAGCGCCATGATTTACCCCATCCATTCCATGTCATCGCCACGCAAAACCCTATTGAACAAGAGGGTACTTATCCTTTGCCGGAAGCCCAACTTGATCGCTTCTTGCTCGAAATTGATGTGCCTTATCCTTCTTTAGAAGCCGAACGCCGCATGCTTTTCTCAACGACGGGAACCGAAGAAGCCACAGCAGAAAAAGTTTTCACAACCGAAGAATTGGTTGCCGCTCAGCGCTTAACGCGGCTGATCCCAGTTAGCGATAATGTTGCCGATGCCATATTGCGCGTTGTCCGCGCTGGTCGTCCCGGTGCTGAAGGTGATGACATGGTCAACAAACTCGTCGCTTGGGGACCATCCCCGCGCGCCAGCCAAGCGCTCATGTTGGGCTGCCGCGCTTTAGCGCTTTTGCAAGGTCGCCTTTCACCGTCGATTGACGATGTTGCAAGTCTTTTGCAACCCGTTTTCCGCCACCGCATGGCT
>JAYUOP010000139.1:0-3559 GCA_043760745.1 Hyphomicrobiales bacterium | reverse complement strand
AAGTCTGACCTTGCTGCGGCTTATGTGACTTGGGGAGCCTATGCATATGGAGCGAGCACTTCAGGGGTCTATGATGAAACCCTTTTCAAGACCCGCCTCATAAACATTGAAGCTGTGGTTCATAATCAAGATAATCGCGAACATGATTTGCTTGATAGCGATGACTATTATCAATTTGAAGGTGGCATGACGGTTGCTGTTGAAACGGTTTCGGGCAAGAAACCGGTCGTCTATCATAATGACCATTCGCGCCCTGAACGCCCAGTGATCCGCACTTTGGAAGAAGAGATTGGCCGGGTCATGCGCTCACGCGTGATTAATCCAAAATGGATCACAGGGGTCAAGCGCCATGGCTATAAAGGTGCATTCGAAATTGCCGCAACGATCGACTATATGTTTGCATTTGCGGCTACCACAGGAGCCGTAAAAACCCATCATTTTGATTTGGCCTATGATGCATTTTTAGTCGACGATGGTACCCGCAATTTTATCGCAGAAAACAATCCCGCTGCATTGCGTGAAATTGCGGCGCGGCTGGAAGAAGCAATAGCGCGCGGCCTCTGGATACCACGGCTCAATTCTGCTTATGATCGCCTCAAGGAGTTACAACAATGACCGACGATATTGACCCCGCTCGCCATCACGAAAAAATGGCAAAGAAGAAAGCTGCGCGCGATAAAATTATGGCTGGCAAAACCATAGAGCGCGGACTTTTGATTGTTCACACCGGCAAAGGTAAGGGGAAATCCACCGCCGCCTTTGGTATGATTTTCCGCCATGTGGGCCACGGGATGCGCTCCGGTGTAATTCAATTTGTAAAGGGTTCATGGGGAACGGGTGAGCGCACTGTGCTGGAGAAATTCCCAGAACTCGTGACCATCAAAGCTATGGGCGAAGGCTTCACTTGGGAAACCCAAGACATAGAGCGCGACATAGCCCACGCCCGCGAAGGTTGGGAAGAAGCCAAACGCATGATTGCCGATCCATCATACCGCATCGTTTTGCTGGACGAACTTAACATCGTATTGCGCTATGATTATTTACCGCTGGAAGAGGTGCTTGAGGTTTTGCGCAATAAACCCGCGGACAAGCATGTCGTAGTAACTGGCCGCAACGCCAAAGAAGAATTGATCGAAATCGCAGATTTGGTGACCGAGATGGAGCAGATTAAACACCCGTTTCGTTCGGGCGTTAAGGCGCAGGCTGGGATTGAGTTTTAGTTCTCGTCATTTATTGCAAGCGGCGAAGAAAGAATTGGAATGCCGCTTTCAAACTTGCGTGCTTAGGGTTGCTCCTCTAAATCAGACTTTCTAGCAGCGTTCCCGTTTAGGGACTGAAAGCCATTCCGGTGCGGCTGACCCATTGCGGGGCCAAGACGGAGCTGCCTTCCAGCGTCGGTTTTCCGACGATGCTTATTTTTTGGAGGGCGGAACGATATGTCTAAAATTGGTGTAATGCTTTGTGGTCACGGTAGCCGCAATCGGAAGGCTGTGACAGAATTTGCCAATCTTTCCGAGCATCTCAAAAAACGTTTGCCGCAATACCCGGTTGAATTTGGTTACCTGGAGTTTGCGACGCCAATCATCCGCGAAGGTTTAGATAAACTACGCGAAGCGGGTGCTACGCGCATTTTGGCAGTGCCCGGAATGCTGTTTGCCGCTGGCCATGCCAAGAACGATATCCCTTCGGTTTTGAATGCCTATGCAGCCCAAAACGATGCCACAATCGATTATGGAAAAGAGCTCGGTATTGACCCCAAAATGATGCGAGCTGCGGGGGACCGCATTCAAGAGGCAATCGATTCCGCACCAAACTTTGTAGAGAAACATGACACATTGCTTTTGGTTGTTGGTCGCGGCGCTTCGGACCCGGATGCGAATTCAAATGTCGCCAAAGTCATGCGGATTTTATGGGAAGGCTTTGGCTTTGGCTGGGGCGAAGTTGCGTATTCAGGTGTCACGTTTCCATTGGTAGAACCCGCTTTAGATCACGTCACCAAGCTTGGATTTAAGCGCATCATTGTGTTTCCATATTTTCTGTTCACGGGTGTTTTGGTGCAGCGAATTTATATGGCAACGGACGCAGTGGCGGCGCGTCATCCCGGGGTTGAATTTTTGAAAGCCCCTTATCTCAATGATCATCCCGCAGTCGTTGAAACGTTCGTCGAACGGATCCAGCAGATCATTACCGGCGACATCGCGATGAATTGCCAAATGTGCAAATATCGTACGGCAGTTTTGGGCTTTGAGGCGGATGTTGGGGCGATCCAAGAAAGCCATCATCATCACGTGGAAGGCATGAGCGCCAAGGAATGCAAATTCTGCGACAGTGAAGGAAATTGCACTGGCCTCTGCCAAGATGGACCATTCAAGATGGTTTCAAAACCGAGCGCGCATTCGCATGAGCACGGACATGATCATTCGCATGATGACGGCCACACCCATGCACCTTACCCGCATGCAGCACATCCGCTCGGGCCGGTTAGCCTCATCAAAAAATAATGGAATACCTCCGTGATCCAGCCGCAATCTATGAAAAATCCTTTGCCACGATCAGAGCTGAGACTGACTTTTCACGACTGCCACAAGATGCGGAAAATCTGGCAATTCGGATAATTCATAGTTGCGGTATGGTCGATGTTATTGAAGACCTTCGAATATCCGCAGGGTTTGTATGTGCTGCGAAATCCGCTTTGCAACAGCCGATTTTAACTGACGCGGAAATGGTACGGCACGGGATTATTGATAAGTCATTAAATATCATCTGTACACTGAATGATCAACGTGCGCGCGAGATTGGCTATGCAACAAGTACGACCCGCTCAGCGGCGGCCGTAGAACTTTGGCGACCGCATCTCGAAGGTGCATTGGTGGTTATTGGCAACGCACCAACAGCATTGTTTGCTTTACTCGAAATGATCGATGCTGGTGGGCCTCGCCCCGCAGCTGTTGCTGCGTTTCCCGTTGGATTTGTAGGTGCTGCCGAATCCAAAGCGGAGATATTAGAGCGCCCTCGCGGCATACCTTTTGCTACGGCGCTCGGACGGCGCGGCGGATCGGCGATGGCAGCGGCTTGTGTTAATGCGTTAGCGCGAGGACTTTCATGAGTAAGTGGTTGACCATTATTGGCATGGGTGAAGATGGTTACGACGGTTTATCGGCCGCCGCCAAACAGTGTTTCCATGAGGCAGAGATCATCGTTAGTTCCGAGCGGTTATTGAATTATTTGCCCCCAACCCAAGCGGAAATTCGACTTTGGCCGCAACCATTTTCTGCTGTTGTGGAACAAATCAAACCATTGCAAGGTCGCAAAACAATTATTCTAGCAACTGGGGATCCAATGAATTTTGGCGTTGCGCGAAAATTGCTCGAATTTATTCCGTTTTCCGAAATGACTATCATTCCGCACCTTTCGTCATTTTCTTTGGCCGCCGCCCGTATGGGCTGGTCATTGCCGGATTGCGATACGCTTACTTTGCACGGGCGCGATGTTGAAAACATTGAGGCCTTCATTCAACCTGGTGCGAAACTAATTGTTTTGACCGCCGATGCATTGACTA
>JAYUOP010000138.1:0-3562 GCA_043760745.1 Hyphomicrobiales bacterium | reverse complement strand
TTAAGTTCGACCACGATATACAAGACTTTGGACGTCGATTTGGATTACATTCAGAGTATGGGGCCTTCTGCTCTGCCTGCGCTGCAAAAGCTTTTATTTGTCACTCATGCAAATAAAAAGCTTACGATCATTTACCAACCAGCTTGGGAACTGATCCTTTCGGTTCGCAACAACATCGCGTCCGAGCTTCGAACCACCCAATCCAACTGGCGCACATGGACTTTGCGTGGGCTGATGGTGGAGGCGCAATGAATGTTGTTAGCATTGCCGAACCGCGCCAAATCTGGAATAAAACCCACATGGCGCAGAAAACAAGAGCTTCCACCCAAGAGCATCACATTATGCGCATAAGAGAAGAATTGGCGCGTCGCCGCATGGCACGGGCAAGCTTAGCCGATGCAGCCAAGATCAGCCTGTCATCGCTGGAAAAATCTTTATCAGGGCAAAGGCCGTTCACC
The DNA here is from genome assembly GCA_043760745.1 of Hyphomicrobiales bacterium. Classification (GTDB taxonomy): domain Bacteria; phylum Pseudomonadota; class Alphaproteobacteria; order Rhizobiales; family Aestuariivirgaceae; genus Aestuariivirga. The sequence continues at coordinate 3,104 of JAYUOP010000138.1, read as the reverse complement.
GATCAAACCTTGATCCGCATTGAAAAAGCTTTGGGTCTTTCATTTCAGAGAAACGAAGCGCATGCGGAAAAAGCCGAAGTAAAGTTGGCGCCCGAGGGCATGGGCTCTTATGCGCGCGCTTCCGTCAAATGGTTAGAAGGAAGTTTCCTGACGCTGCGACCTGCATCAACCAATTCGGATCGCGTATATGCCTATGAAACATTGATCTTTTGGGATTTTGAAACTGAACATTTGCATTTTCGCGAAATGGGCCGAACCGATAAAATCTATGCCCAATCAGGATCAGTAGCCGTTCCACATCAATCAGGCCAAATTTACTTAACCACCAACAAACACGGCCAACACCGCACCGCGATTTTATCGCGGCAAGTGATCACCGGCGAACTTTATGGTTTGCTGCTGACCTTGCAGCCAGGATTGGGAGCGCATCTTTCTCCTGTAGCGATGCCACTGGTTTTAATCCCTATGGAAAATCTAGATGACGATACGCCGCGCGGGCTGGTGAGTGCAGATCACCCGATGCATGCAGAGTTAAAGGCAAGGTTGGATAAAACGTTGGGCGAGGGCTTTGCGCTGATATTGGGGAGGTAGACAGCCCCTACCGTGCATAAACTTCGCTCGCCACATCCCTCACAATACCTCGAAACCACGTCAACACCCTATCGCTGCTGCGCACTTGATTCCAGACGAGAATGGGTTTGAGCGTGATATCTTTAAGTGGTGGGTGATATTGAACTCTTTGGCAAAGCGCTTGGCGAAGCTTTCGGAGATTGTCGTTACCATATCGCTGGCTGAAACGGCGGCAAGTGTTGCTATAAAATGCGGCGTGGTAAGCGCAATGCGGCGTGTCACGCCGTGTAGGGCGAGCTCTGCATCGAGTTCGGAAATGCCGTCGCCCATAATGCCAATGCTGGCATGATTAAAACGGGCGTAATCTTCAATCGTCCATTTTTGGTTTTCGGCCGGGTGCCCTCGCCGCATGATTAAGGCCAAACGATCTTCACCGAGTGATAGACTTTCAGCGCTGGGTGGCAACGGTGTTGATGCGAGTGCGAAAACAAAATCGAGCGTGCCATTTTCCATCCGCTGAGAAACATCTCGGCTATAGGGTTCCATCACAATATCAATGCCCGGTGCTTCCCCAGCAAGCCTGGCCATTAACGGCGGCGCGAATAAAATTGTTTGCATGTCGGTTGCAGCAAAACGAATGCGGCGTTTGACGAGCGCGGGATCAAACACCGGTTCGGCGAAAACACTTGTGACATCTTGCAAAGCGGCCTGCACCCGCAAAAGCAGACCTTCGGCTTTGGGTGACAAAGCAAAGCCACCAGACACTCTCACCAGTAACGGGTCATCAAACAAGTCGCGCAAACGCTGCAATGCGCGGCTCATGGCTGGCTGGCTGAGGCCTGCATCGGCAGCGGCCTGCGAAACATTGCGCCTGCGCAGCAAAGCCTCAAGCGCTGGCAACAGGTTCAGGTCCACACCATGCAAATTCACTTCACGCATAGTGAAGATAATATCTATGCATTTGTGATATAGTCAAGTGCACCTTAAGTTTGAACAATCAACAGGAGAATTGCATTGATCGGCAGAGTTTTGGTTTTGGGTTATGGCGCTGTGGGCAAAGCCACGGTGGCGCGGTTATTGGCGGAAGGCCACGAGGTGCAGGTGGCGCAACGCAAGCAGCCTTCGGATTTGCCGAGCGACGTTGCCTTTACAGCTGTAGATGTGCTCGACGCTGCACAGGTTAATGCTGCTTTTAAAAATGTGGCCCAAGTGGTTGTGGCTTTGGGCTTTGAATACAATTCAAAGCTTTGGCAGTCTGTTTGGCCACGTGCCATGCGCAATTTGCTGGATGCTTGCACACTGCATGGCACGCGCATGGTTTTCATCGACAATCTCTATATGTATGGCGAGCAAAACCAGCGCCTGCGGGAGGATATGCCGCTGACAACCAAAGGCACAAAGCCCGCGGTGCGTGCTGAGATTACGCGGATGTGGATGGAAGCGAGCCGAGCTGGAAACGTGAAAGTGGCAGCCCTTCGAGCCTCAGATTTTTATGGACCGGGCGTATTGCTTTCGCAATTTGGCGAGGCGGGCTTTGGCGCTTTGGCCAAAGGCAAAACAGCGCAATTGATTATGGCACCAGATCTGCAGCATGAATTTACGTACGTTCCGGACATTGCGCGTGCTGCCGTAACTTTGCTTGAAGCGCCCGACGAAGATTATGGCCAAGCTTGGCATGTGCCAAATGCACCAACCCGCACCCCACGCGAAATCATTATGTTGGCTGCTGCAAGTTTGGGTGTTGCGCCGAAATTATCTGCGATCCCCCAATTTATGTTGCCAATCATTGGCCTGTTTGTGCCTTTCTTGCGTGAGTTCAAAGAAATGGCTTATCAGAACTATAAAGTCTACCGCGTCGACTCTTCAAAATTTGAGAAACGTTTCTGGTCAGATGCGACTCCATTTGAAGTGGGCGTGCCTGCTGCGGCAAAATCTTTTAGGTGAATTGGTGTATGAAAGTCGACCCTAAGCAACTTTCGCCAAATCTTCTGGCACCGCCTGTGCCGACAGATTTGGCGTTACAACACTTATTGGACTTTGCAGTGCCACGGCATTCTCAGCTTGGTTCCACGCAAGGGCAACTGTTCTGATCGGGGCGGGCGCTATAATCAACAACCTGCGCAAAACATAATTATGCTTGGCGATGCTTGGAGCTATGAGATAGCAGAGATAAAGTGTTTTGACGCCGTTCTTTTCCAAATCAAAAACTTTGCCAGGAGAAATTGCATCTTGCGGCATCATGCGGTGGGGCACATTTTTTAATTTTAACAGAGCCGAAAATGCCAAGCACGCACCAAAGTTCAAAACGCCGGGTGGCGATATCAAAACAATTTCCGCTGTTTCATCTTCGCTCAAATCGTCAGCTGGCAACAGATCATCCAACACTTCTGAGAATGTATGGACCACAGAAATTTCACGCTCTGGAGTGAGGGTCTTTCTGGCAACGTCGTGATTGGCGTGCATTAAGCTTGGCACTGCGACTTCGCCGATAAAGTTTTCAAGTTTTTTATCGCGCACAAAATCATCAGCAAGCT
>JAYUOP010000137.1:0-3569 GCA_043760745.1 Hyphomicrobiales bacterium | reverse complement strand
GAAGATGCTCGGGTTCAACCAGAACGATTTGATTTGATGCAACAAAAACTGGCCTTTGATCTCGCATGTCTGGCATTCCGAAGCGAGAGTTCTGAACTTTCCGCCTAAAACTTGTATTTGGAAACCGCATCGCTTAAGTAACAGCCCATAATCAATAGGTATTGGGCTTTTACGCTAAATGGCAAAAATTACATTCATTCAACATAATGGTAACGAGCAAACTGTAGACGGTGTGGCTGGCATGTCGGTCATGGAGACTGCCGTTAAACATCAGGTTCTTGGCATTGATGCTGATTGCGGTGGTGCCTGTGCTTGTGCCACTTGTCATGTCTATGTCGAAGCCGAATGGCTTGGCGTTGCTGGGAAACGCAATCCCATGGAAGAGGATATGTTAGATTTTGCATTTGATGTGCGAGATAACAGCCGTCTTTCCTGCCAGATCAAAGTATCAGATGCGGTAGACGGCTTGCGTTTATGGGTTCCTGAAAAACAATTCTAAGAATTTTCGAGGTTGTAAATGTCTGAAGTTATTTCTACCGATGCCGTTATCATTGGCGCTGGCCCTTGTGGGTTGTTCACAATTTTTGAGTTGGGCCTGCTCGACATCAAATGTCATGTGTTGGATATTCTGGACCGCCCCGGCGGGCAATGTGCCGAACTTTATCCTGAAAAGCCGATTTATGATATTCCCGCTTTGCCGATGGTGACAGGTTCTGATCTCACAGCGCGCTTAATGGAACAGGCCAAACCATTCAATCCGCAGTTTCATTATAATCAGATGGTCACCGAATTGGTGAAGCATGGCGATAATGATTTTGAATTGAAAACGGATGGTGGCATTGTTTTTCGTACCAAAGTGGTGGTGATTGCGGCTGGTGGTGGATCTTTCCAACCTAAGAAACCGCCGATCCCGGGAATTGATGCTTATGAGGGAACGTCCGTATTCTATTCAGTCAAGAAGATGGAAGCCTTTCGTGACAAGGATATTCTGATTGTCGGCGGCGGCGATTCCGCACTTGATTGGACAAATAATTTGCAGCCGATTGCCCGCAGCATGACGCTGCTTCATCGCCGCGATGATTTCCGCGCTGCTCCTGACAGCGTGAAAAAAATGCGCGAGTTGGTTGAAGCTGGAAAAATGAAATTGGCGATTGGTCAGGTTACTGGTTTAACCGGCGCTGATGGCGTTTTAGCTTCGGCGCAGGTTAAAGGTGCAGATGGCGAAATGTTTGATGTGACTACTAATACGATGCTGCCTTTCTTCGGATTGACCATGAAGCTTGGCCCGGTGGCAGAATGGGGTCTGAGCCTGGATCAAAACTTGATCCCGGTTGATACTGAAAAATTTGAAACCTCCGTACCCGGAATATTTGCTGTTGGCGATATTAATACATACCCCGGCAAACTAAAGCTCATCTTGTCTGGTTTCCATGAAGCAGCGCTCATGTCGCAACAAGCGTTCCGCTATATCAATCCCGGTCAGAGGTTGTTGTTCCAATACACAACATCAAGTTCTAACCTGCAAAAGAAACTGGGCGTTTCGTAGTATGGAAAAGCTCCGTGCACGGAGTGTTGGACTTGGCCTTCCCGGTGAGACTGGAATATGGAATGCGATTACCGATGTGCAAGGGGTTGAGGTTGGAACGGTTACGCTGATTGAAGGCGAAGGAGCGTTGGTGCGCGGCGTGGGCCCTATTCGAACCGGCGTCACAGCGATTTTGCCACGAGGAAAATTGAAGGCACATATTCCTTGTGCGGCGGGTTTTCATTCCTTCAATGGCAATGGTGAAATGACTGGCACCATTTGGATTGAAGAAGCGGGCGAGCTACAAACGCCGATCACAATCACAAATACCAATTCATGTGGGGTGGCGCGTGATGCAACTATGCAGTGGATGATTGCAAACCAAATTGGCAGCGGGCAAGATTGGGGATTGCCAGTTGCAGCTGAAACTTATGATGGTGATCTGAACGATATCAACGGGTTTCACGTGAACGCTTCACATGTTTCCCAAGCACTTGATAATGCCAAATCCGGTCCTGTTGAAATGGGCAGCGTTGGCGGTGGCACCGGCATGATCACCTATGATTTCAAAGCAGGAAATGGTTCATCATCGCGGCGCGTTTTGGTTGATGGCGTGACCTATACTGTAGGCGTTTTCGTTCAATCGAATTTTGGCGCGCGCAAACAAATGACCGTTCTTGGGGTGCCGATTGGTCAGCATATTTTGCACGATCAACTGCGTGGCAAAGATCAAGGTTCCATCATCGCCATTGTAGCGACAGATGCGCCGCTTTTGCCGCATCAGCTAAAACGCTTAGCGCGGCGGGTTCCTATGGGAATGGCGCGGACAGGCACAGTTGGAAATAATAGTTCGGGCGATATTTTTTTGGCGTTTTCGACGGCAAATGAAAATTCACTTGGATCGGGCAAGGCTTTGCGGCATTCGGATTACCTTGCCAACAACGCTATAGATGGTTTGTTCAATGGTGTGGTGGAAGCAACCGAAGAAGCTATTTTGGATTCCATGATCGGCAATCAAACCATGATAGGCCGCGATAACAATCGCTCGATTGGATTGCCAATAGACCAAGTCTTGGACCTTATGAAACGCTACGGGCGGTAAACATTTTTGTGGCAATCATGCCGATTGACAAAGCAATGACGAAGATCACGCTTTCACTTTGAAAGAACACCAATCCGGCAACGGCGGGCGCTGGGCATAATCCAGTTAAGCCCCAGCCCAAGCCAAAAAGCGCGGCACCACCGAGCAGTTTTGCATCAATGATATTGCTTTCTGGCAACATAAACACATCATCAAACAACGGCTTTGCGCGGCGGAAAATGAAATGATATCCGACGGCTGTTACGCCAAGGCCAGCGCCCATTACAAAAATTAATGTGGGATCAAAAGCTCCAAACAGATCGAGAAAGTTCAAGACCTTCATGGGATTGACCATGCCGGAAATGGTAACGCCAACGCCGAAAAGTAAACCAGCAATGAGAACTGAAACTGCGCGCATCTTAAGCTCCAATCACATGACGGGTTACGAAGACAGTAATGATCGCCACGGCCATAAAGGTCAGTGTTGCAGCGAGGGACCTTTTGGAAAACCGCGCGAGGCCACAAATGCCATGGCCACTGGTGCAGCCTTGACCAAGGGTAACACCGACACCAATAATGAGCCCACCGATAACGGTAAGAACCGGGCCGCCGTTAAATGCGATGGTGTTTTCATCGAAAGCAAATAGACCGGCCCAAGTCGCACCCAATAATAATCCAAATATGAAAATTGCCCGCCAGCGAAACGCTTCGTTCCAATTGAGTGTGAGCAGGCCACTAAATATGCCGCTGGCTCCCGCAATGCGACCGGCACCTGCCATTAAGGTGACTGCTGAAAGACCTATCAGTGCCCCACCGATTAAGCCAGCGTAAGGTGTAAATTCTGTGGGTTGCATTGGTTCGGCCTCATGTTTTTGCTTTCTTGAAGCTTAGCAGCCTGCCATCCACCAGAACAAGTCCCATACCAATAGCGATCATGCCAATAACATGCTTGTGGCCTATGAC
>JAYUOP010000136.1:0-26671 GCA_043760745.1 Hyphomicrobiales bacterium | reverse complement strand
AAGTTATGCCAAATGACATTGACCAAGTCCAAACCGGGCAGGGGGCCACTATCCGCTTTCCCGGATTTAATGCACGGCTGACGCCAGAGGTGCAGGCTAAAGTAACGCAAGTGGCCGCTGATACCAGTCGAGTTGATGCGAACACGCCGCCATTTTATGCCGTGCGTCTCGAAATTAGCGCGGAAGAAATTGCAAAACTTGGAACTAATCAATTAAAGCCGGGCATGTCCGCTGAAGCCTTTATTCAAACCGAAACACGTACGCCATTTTCTTATTTAATGAAGCCATTGATGGATCAATTCGCCCACGCCTTAAGGGAAAGTTAAGCGGCTGTATCGAAATTTTCTGCAGCGTAGCAACGGAGTTTTAACCCTAACAAATTATGATGACGGACATGAAAGTTCGTTGTGTATTATTTGCGTCTGTTAGTTCCGCGTTTCTTGTCGCAAGTGCGGCTGCATCCGGTTTGGCTTTCGCCTCATCCCCGCGTTCCAATGCGGATCTCGTATCCCAAGCATTTGTTGCTTTGAGTGCAGGTAATCTTGATGTCGCTGTGCGAGAGTATTCAGAAGCAATTGAGTCTCGGACTTTAGAGCCCGAACCACTTGCCAATGCTCTGCTCAACCGCGGTTTTGCGCATCAAAAATTAAATGAACATCAGGCAGCAGCTGATGATTATTCAGCAGCATTGCAAATAGATGCAATGTCCGCTGATCTTCGCGCCACTGCACTTTACAATCGCGGTGTTTCATTTCAACGCTTAAGCCAACTGCCAAAAGCTGTTGAGGATTTTACCAGTGCACTTTTTCTAAATCCACAGTTTGCACAAGCTTACTATAATCGCGGCAATGCTTTGCGTGACAGTGGGCAGCTCCTTTTTGCGCTGTCAGATTATGATCGGGCTTTACGATACAATCATCCGAATATGGCGCGGGTCCATTACAGCGCAGCAATAACGCATGTTGCCTTGCGCCGCTCCGCTGACGCAGCCAAACACTTCAAAAATGCTCTCGCTATTAATCCCGCAATGGCCGAAGCAAAGGCAGGATTAGAGAAACTCGGCAACAAACAAGCCGCCGTTCAATTGGCAGCGACTGATGACATCTTGACTGGTTCGCTCTCCGCTCTTGGCGGTGGTCTTGTTGTTCGAAAACCAGACTTGCCAAAAGCAATAGCGCCACCTGTAGCTTTCGAAACTGGGAACGCAGCGTCAACAAATGAAGCGCTGCTTGCAGAAGTTTCCACTGCAAAATCAAACAAGAAATTCAATGACCGAATTCCGTTAAATGACGAAGTGATTGCAACGGTAGAAAGTCCAAAAGCACTCGATGGCAACATTGAAGTTGCTGTTGCTGATGTTCCGCAAATTCCAACTCTAAAATCAACCACAGCAAAAACTAAAAAAACTGCAGTCGTTGTGACGCCGGTTTCTGCACCGGCAGATGTTGCCGTTGAGGAAGTTTCTGAACCGACAACCCAATCTGGTTGGGCCATTCAATTGGCATCGGCTGGCAGCGAAGACACTGCATGGTCGACATGGAAAAAAATGCAAAAACAACGTTCAGCTTTAGCTAAGTTAAAGCCAGTCGTTGTGCGCGCCGATCTTGGTACGAAAGGTGTTTTCTACCGTATCCGCCTTGTCGGTTATGAAGATCAAAAACTTGCACAAGCGGCTTGCACCAAGCTTAAAGGTGCGGGCGTTTCTTGCTATATAAGCAAAGCGAACTCTTAACGTACTTCGCAATGTCGTAACAAAAGGTTGTGGGTATCGATAAAATATCGACCCGCAACCTTATTCATCTTTAAGTTGTTCTTGCTATTCCTGAATTCAAACAGGATGTAAGATGACCGACGACTACGCAGATATAATGAAGCCTTGGCATCAAGTAATTGCCAGTCCGCTTGGCACTAGCCAAATCGCAATTCCTGAGACACTTGAGTTTCAGAGTCTATACACCGAACGCCCAATGCTTGAAGTTGAAGCCCTTGTGGTTTCGGCGCACCGTATGGCCGGCGCCACACTGACCAAAGAACTGCTTGGTCGCATTTACGCACAAAATTTTACCTTCTTTGAAACCATGATCATCGACCTGTTACTGGCGATGGGATATGGCGCCCGTCGCCGGGATATGTCTCAGCGATTGGGACGCAGTGGGGATGGCGGTGTGGATGGTGTCATCGATCAAGACGAACTAGGCCTCGATGTCATCTACTTTCAAGCCAAGCGATTAAAGCCGGGTGTTGCTGTTCCGATCTCGGCCGTTCGCGACTTCGCCGGAAGTCTAGAATCATTGCGTGCCAGTAAAGGCATATTCGTCACCACCGCGCATTTTTCCGCGGCGGCTTATGACTTCGTACAGCAAGTTAGCCGTCGTATCATCTTGATAGATGGCAACAAGCTTACCGACCTTATGGTCCGTCACAATATTGGCGTAAGGGTCAAGGAATCATATCAATTTAAACGCATAGATGGAGACTATTTTCTCCAAAGCTCTATACGAGAATAAGCAGAATCTATTCTTTTAACAAGAACGTCACTTTCATGTTTACGCGCCATTCGGCAACCTTACCATTCTTGACAACACATTTGATATCTTGCACCCAAGCACTTTCAACTTGGTCCAAAGTTTGATCTGCCCGGCGCACACCAATTTCAACCGCATCTTCAATGCTTTTTGGCGATGACGAAATCATTTCGATAACTTTAGCAACTGTAGACATTCTTCTCTCCTCAAACTTCCGGCATAACATCACTTCAGTGTTTCACTGAAGGTGCAGCATAGCATATTATAACTGAAACTGATCAAGCACTATTGTGAGTATTAAGACGTGTTGCATATCGTAAAACTATGTGTGGGAGTAACCGAAGTCGAAGAGTTAGAGCGGTGGGTCGCTGGAACACGTAAAGGACGCGATACGCTTGATCATGTGACCAGAAGTTTCCCACGTCGCCATGGCGAGATTCTGCCCGGTGGCTCACTCTATTGGGTGATAAGAGGCATGATACTTTGTCGCCAACCGATCAAAAGTTTTGAAGTGGTGCGCGGCGAAGATAGTATCGATCGCTGCCGCATGAATTTTGCCGCGGAAATTGTGCACGTTCGCCCCGTGCCTCGCCGCGCCTTTCAAGGTTGGCGCTACTTGGAAGAAGCAGACGCTCCTCAGGACTTGCGGAAAGGTGAACTTCCATCCGATATGGATGAGGCCATGCGCCGCGAATTAGCAAGTTTGGGGCTCATTTAGCTAAACCGAAATGTTATCAATAAGGCGGGTTTTACCCAACCATGCCGCACACAAAATTCGCAGATCGGAAGTATTGTTTTTCTCTGGCACGGCCAATGTGGCGGCGTTTCTAGCGGTCACGTAGTCAACGTTAAAGCCAAGTGTTGTTAGCGATCTTGCCGCCGCGCGCGTGGCCGATTGGATATTTCCGCCACCGCGAATTTTTTCGGCAGCTTGATTGAGGTTTTTGAAAATAGACGTGGCGAGCTTGCGTTCAACTTTTGACAGGTAACGATTGCGCGAAGACATTGCCATCCCGTCATCCTCACGAATAGTAGGAACGCCAATAATCATTGTTGGTATGTCCAGATCGGTTGCGAGCTGTGTAATAACTTGCAGCTGTTGAAAGTCCTTCTCACCAAACAATGCAAAATCCGCGTCAGCTTGGTTCAATAATTTTGCCACCACAGTCGCAACCCCATCAAAGAATTTGGGGCGGAATTTATCTTCCAAACCAGCCTTCGCGGGGCCAGCCAGAGTGACCGTCGTCGCAAAATGCGTACTATACATTTCAGTTGTATCCGGAATAAAAATCAGGTTAGCGCCGACTGTCGAAAGTTTTGTAACATCGCTTTCTTCGTCGCGCGGGTAACGTTCTAAGTCTTCATTGGCGGCGAATTGTTTGGGGTTCACAAAAATTGAAACGATCGTCCGGTCAGCGCGTTCTTGACCAGCTTTGACCAATTCCAAATGTCCATTGTGCAAAGCGCCCATCGTTGGAATGAGAGCTGATTTTAAACCGTCACTTTGCCACTTCGCAACTTCGCGACGCATTCCAAGGGCAGTACGAACGATTTTTGGTTTCACTATTTTTTGACCCGGTTTTTGGTGATCGGCAATAACGCACTCTCCTTTACCTGTTCCATAACAAAGTAGGAATGGGTGTTCTGAATTTCTGGCAGATTACCAAGCACACTGCCTAAAATTTCACGGTACTCTTCCATATCCCTTACCCGAATTTTAAGCAGGTAATCGAAACCGCCACCCAGCATATGGCATTCAAGTATTTGCCGAACAGGTTTTACGGCGGCATTAAAGGCTTTCAAGGAAGCTTCATCAGTCGACTTTAAGCTCACTGTCACAAAAACCATCAAACCCTGAGCAAGTGCGAGAGGATTTAGTCGCGCGTGATATCCCAGGATTACACCTTCTTGCTCCAACCTCTTTATCCGCAATGAACAAGGCGTAGCTGACAGGTTGATTTTCTTGGATAGTTCAACAACCGGCATTCGACCATCCGTTTGCAAAGCATCAATCAACTGCAAGTCGATAAAATCAAGCATGTCAGGATGAGGTTCAAGAGTTTTCATATTTCACTATTTCCTATGCATTTCGTAGACAATTATACCATAAACAAAGAACATATAAGAGATAAAAAATGATAGAATGTGCTATCTTAGTGTAACATTAGGATGCCAAAAATGACAAAACTTCCCGTATTTTCTGCTATTGATAACATGTTGTTTGCTGACGAGTCCAAACTCGTAAAATCTCTGGCGCGGGAAGCCACTTTAAATACTTCTGATCAACAACGCGTCGCAATGCTGGCTACAAAACTGGTGAATGACGTTCGCGCAAATCGCCATGCGCAAGGCAGCATCGATGCATTTATGCAAGAATATGCTTTGAGCTCCGAAGAAGGCGTCGTGCTGATGTGTTTAGCAGAAGCACTGCTTCGTATTCCAGATGCAGCAACGGCGGATAAATTTATCGCCGATAAAATTGGCGGCAAAAACTGGAAAAGTCACCTCGGGCAATCAGAATCACTTTTTGTAAATGCGTCTGCCTGGGGGCTCATGTTAACCGGCCGCATTGTTGAAATTGGCAATGCGACAAAAGACGATACACCAGGTTTTTTTCAGCGCATGGTGAGCAAATCTGGGGAACCCATAATCAGGAACGCAATGCGCCAAGCGATGCGTATTATGGGAAAACAGTTTGTTCTCGGACGCAATATTACTGAAGCACTCAGCGTGGCAAAACCACTAGAAAAGCAAGGATATCGCTTTTCCTATGACATGCTCGGTGAAAGCGCCATGACCATGGCCGATGCAGATAAGTATGCGCAGTCTTATGCCGACGCAATCAATAGTGTTGGAAAATCGAAATCTGGAAAAGACGTTTTTGAGAGCCCTTCAATTTCAATTAAACTGTCTGCGCTCCATCCGCGGTATGAAGAAAAAACCAATGACCGGGTGTTTGCAGAACTTCTGCCGCGCATCGCAAAACTTTGCGTGCAAGCAAAATCACTCGACATTGGTCTGACCATAGATGCAGAAGAAGTAAACCGCTTAGAGCTTTCTTTACGGCTCTTTGGCGAACTAGCGCACCTACCAGAACTCGTTGGTTGGAATGGTTTGGGACTAGCAATTCAAGCCTACGGACGCCGCGCGCGGCCTGTTTTAGATTGGTTGGCCGAACTCGCAAAATCAACTGGTCGCGTATTACCGATCCGCCTTGTTAAGGGCGCGTATTGGGATACAGAGATTAAACGCGCGCAAGAGGCTGGCCTAGAAAGCTATCCCTTGTTCACGCGTAAAGTATCAACTGATGTCAGCTATTTGGCATGCGCCAAATTTATGTTGGCAAACCGTGATAGTTTTTATCCGCAATTCGCTACGCATAATGCCCATTCTTTAGCGGCAATTATGGTTATGGCCGGTGAGGACAATCGTTTCGAATTTCAACGCCTACATGGCATGGGCCAAGCGCTTTACGAGCAAGTCGTTGGTGCTGATCATATGAACCAATCCTGCCGGATTTACGCACCGGTTGGCAGCCATGAAGATTTGCTCGCTTATCTCGTGCGAAGATTGTTGGAGAATGGCGCAAACACATCTTTTGTAAATCGGTTAGCCGATGATGATGCGCCAATTGAAAGCATAATCGCGGACCCCGTTATTGCAATTTCACAGTTGAAAGAAATCCCTCACCCAAGAATTGTAGCGCCATCTGATTTGTTTTCTGGTCGCAAAAATTCGTCAGGACTGCCAATTTGGCGCAATAGTTTACGCGCTTCGCTGCTCGTAGGTGTCAACCAAGCGCTCGAAAATCCAACATCAGCCTCAGTAATCATCGGCGGAGAAACCGTCAAGAGTTCGCAAAAAATAATAATCACATCACCGCATGATCGTGCAGTAACCGTCGGAACAGTTTCGGAAGTATCAGACCAGGATATCAATCGTGCAATGAATTTAGCTTCCGCATTCCAACCCAAATGGGATGCATTAGGCGGGGCAGGGCGCGCAGAAACCCTCGAAACAGCGGCAAATCTTTTTGATAAAAACCACATTAAACTTATAGCACTTCTGATACGTGAAGCGGGTAAAACGCTCGATAATGCCCAAGCTGATATTCGCGAAGCCGTCGATTTTCTGCGTTACTATGCGGTGCAAGCGCGCACACACTTTGCTGGACCAAACATTCTTCCCGGTCCAACTGGCGAGCGAAATGAAATGAGTTTGCATGGCCGAGGCGTGTTCGCCTGCATTGCCCCATGGAATTTTCCTTTGGCTATTTTTACAGGTCAAATTTCTGCAGCACTTGCAGCTGGAAACACTGTCATTGCGAAGGCTGCAGAACAAACACCGCTCATTGCATTTGAAGCCGTAAAAATTCTTCATCAAGCAGGCGTACCCGGCGATGCGCTGCATTTTGCGCCCGGTGACGGAGCGCGGATAGGGCGGGTCATGCTACAACATGCTTCGCTTTCCGGCGTTGCGTTTACTGGATCAAACACGACCGCGCGCATCATAAATCGGGCGCTTGCCGCACGAGACGGCGCATTACCCTGTTTGATCGCAGAGACCGGCGGCATGAATGCAATGATCATGGATTCTTCTGCATTGCCGGAGCAGGCAGTAAGAGATGTGGTCGCGTCAGCATTCGATAGCGCAGGTCAGCGCTGCTCAGCGGCGCGTATATTATTCGTACAAGATGATGTCGCCAGCAAAGTGATTCATATGTTGGAGGGTGCAATGCATGAACTCCGTATAGGTGACCCATTGAACTATGCAACTGACATTGGTCCCGTTATTGATGAGGAAGCAAAGTTGATGCTCATGGCCCACAAAGCGCATATGGCTAAGACGGGGAAAACAATTGCAGACCTCCCACTTCCTGCAGAGTGCGATACCGGCACCTTCGTTAGCCCCGCCGCCTACGAGTTGCCTGATATCTCTTCGTTAAAAACTGAAGTCTTTGGACCAATTTTGCATGTTGTGAGATATAGTTCCAATCATCTCGACAAGGTTTGCCAATCTCTAAACGATACAGGTTTTGGACTCACTCTTGGACTACACACCCGCATTGAGTCCGTTGTTGCAGAAGTACGTGCAAAAGTAAGAGTGGGGAACGTTTATGTAAACCGTAACCAAATTGGGGCAGTTGTTGGCGCTCAACCATTTGGCGGAGAAGGATTATCAGGCACTGGACCCAAAGCCGGTGGGCCACACTATTTACCAAGATTTGCGGTAGAGCGCGTGTGCTCAACTGACACAACGGCGTCGGGCGGCAACGCTGCGCTAATGTCTATCGAGAATTAGTGTGAAAAACACCACTCAATAACGAACAATTAGGACCTTTCAAGTAAAATCGAAACCGAGCTGCGCTCTCTCTAACAATTTACAACAGTGGTATAAACCCTCGATATGGTTATCAAGCGCGATCTATCAACCGAACCAAAGCATGTGTTTTATGATTTTGAAGAAGCAACCCGGTATCTTGAAAATCTGGCGAGCGATCTGGACATACAGCATCTGTCATACTGGTTAGTAACGAACATAGATGGCAACCCAGACGATGTGGTTTGGATATCGACTTACGATCCAAACTACATGAATTACTACATGACCCAATACACGCCTATGGGTGACCCCGGCTTCACAGCAGCAACCGGAAATGGTGCACCAATTGATTGGACCCAGTGGTCAGATGATGATCCAGTAACGAAGTCCTTGTTACAAATCGGAGCGAAGTACGGTATTGGAAAATTTGGTGTTTCGCTACCGTACCGCGATCAATTTCAAAATGACATTTTGTTTTCGATCAATGTTGCCTCAAGCGAGGCCACTTGGCCAATTGATCGGCTCGCAATAATGTCCATGTTTTGGCCATTTGTAGAAGCTTTTAACGCCCGCGTTTGGCCGCTTGCGCAGCGAAAAAATAATCCCAACAAGATTATGCAAACCAAATCATTCGTCGTGTGATGGTTTGAACGCTAGTCCTCGCTCGACAGCGTTTTTGCCAAACTTTGCGCGTAATTTATCAACCGCTATTTCTGCCTTTGTTTGCGCCAAAGCGCGCGCATCAAGAGTTTCTAAATCACGTGTCGCTGTTGCATTGCTTAAATGGCTAATACCAACACCGATCAATCTAAAGCGTTCGCCTTTTGCTTCGCGGCGCAACAGCGGTTTTGCTGCATCAAAAATACGATGAGCTAAATTGGTCGGCTCACCAAGAGTTGTGTTGCGGCTTCTGGTTTTAAAATCATCAGTTTTAAGTTTCAACGTTACTGTTACTCCAGCGAGTTGATCATTCTTGGCTCTGAAGGATACCCGTTCAGCTAATCCCCATAAAGTTTGTTCAAGGTTGGCATAATCTGACACATCAGTATTGAATGTTGTTTCTGCGCTGACACTTTTTGTATCTTCGTTGGTCTCCACCGCGCGAATATCTTCGCCACGCGCAAGATGGAAAAGGCGAATTCCCATTGAGCCATAGCGGCGCATAAGGTCAGTTTTTTCCATCTTCTGCAATTGTCCGATGAGAGTTACTCCATCATTTGCCAACTTGCTTTGAAATGATTTACCAACGCCCCAGATCAGTCCAACCGACTTTCCCGCTAATAGGTCAAGCGCTTCCGCTCTTCCGATTACCGAAAATCCGCGCGGTTTTTGGAAATCGGACGCAAGTTTTGCGAGGTACTTATTATAAGATAATCCAACAGATGCGGTAATGCCAACCTCGTCATGGATCTTTTGAATAAGCTTTGCCACCGAAAGAGCAGGGCTCATGCCATGCAGTTTTGCGGTTCCCGTCATGTCAAGAAAAGCTTCATCTATAGATATCGGCTGAACAAGCGGCGTAAACGATAGCATCAATTCTCGAACGGCTTTGCCTGCAGTTGCGTATTTCTTCATGTCAGGCCTAATCACAACTGCTTCCGGACATAGCTTTAATGCTGTAAACATCGGCATTGCAGATTTTACGCCTTTTATGCGGGCCACATAGCAAGCCGTAGAAACCACACCCCTCGTTCCGCCACCGATGATCACGGGTTGATCCAACAGCTCAGGTCGATCACGTTTTTCTACGGCAGCATAAAATGCATCACAATCAATATGAGCGATCGATAGCTCCGAAAGTTCTGGATGGTGTAAAATGCGCGGACTAAAGCATACGCTGCATCGCCGCGACGCTGCGTCTGCAGGCTTTAAGCAGTCCCGGCAAAATCCAGTCAATGGCGAATGCTGTTCCATAGTACAAGCATAACATGATCACCTTATGTTCTGCGAGCGCTATCTCCTACCGGAAAATACTTTCGATATGCGGCAAAGCTACGTCCCAACTGTGGGTCCGCAAAGAAGTATATGGAAATTTTTCGATCAAATGTTCATAGCGCTGATCTTGCACAAAATGCACCAAATGAACATCAGGAGCGTGAGTATAGGCTGACGCAATAAAACCAGGACTGTCATCAACAAATACAACTGGGCCTTTGACTCTGTTTGCTAATTCAAAGATAGCGGGACCTTTCGGCCCCGAATTTGTGATAACTGGAAAATCTAATCCAAAGCTTTTTAAATTTTCCGAACGATCTTCCCCTTGTTCATGGGGCAGATTGGTAAGCATCACTACATTTGCTGATCGCGACAGTGACTTTAATGCTGCAATCGCCCCATCAATTGGTTGCATGTATTTGGTTCGAAGCCGAAAGAAATCATTGATAAGGCGAGAAGCTTCGGCGTCCGAAACTGGCGTATTTCCAGCAATAGATCTTATGTTCCCATTGAGAGCATAAGTTGAAGTATCAAGCATAAAAGATTGTTTTGAAAGAAAAATTTCTAAGTCCTTGGTGAAGTGAACAACCACCTCATCAACGTCACAGATCAGCAATGGCTTGGTTTCATTAACTTGCAACACCGAAAGCAATCTAATTGTTGTATCATGCATCATAGGTAAATCCCGGGAGCGACATTCGCGCGCGCATAATGGTTTCAGGCTTGCGGCCTATTTCTTCTGAGAACTTTAAAAGCGCGGGCTCATTTTGCAAAATAAAATCTAAGAGGCCAGCATGCAAAGCAGTATCTTGCGCGCCATCGCGTAAGTCACCCAAGTTTAAACCGGTTTCCAACTGCAGCGCGTTCAGCAGCTCTTCATCAGCGGCAATATGGGCCAAAAGTTGAAGAGCTAAAATTGTTCCTTGTTCCGTATTCATCTGAATTCGACTCGCATTTTACACAGTAGTTAACCAAGGCAGCAAAAGAAGGAAACCAAATTCCTGTATTTAATGAGTTAGTTACCCGCACAGTGCATTGTTGAGCACTAGAGGTGACGTTGAAACGATCAGAAATCATCACAGTTTGACGATTTTTCAACGGTACTTGAACAAAATTCCGCAAATGCGGGAATCGTGGGGATTATGCAGAAAACCGTGTTAGTTGTTGAAGACAATGAATTGAACATGAAATTGTTCAATGACCTGTTGGAAGCGCATGGCTATAATGTGGTGCAAACCCGCGATGGCCTTTCGGCACTTGATGTTGCGCGTAAACACATGCCAGATTTGATTCTTATGGACATTCAGCTGCCGGAAGTTTCTGGCATTGAAGTGACCAAATGGCTGAAGGAAGATGACGAGTTGCGCGGTATTCCTGTTATCGCTGTTACCGCCTTCGCCATGAAGGGCGACGAACAAAAAATTAGAGAAGGGGGCTGCGAGGCCTATATCTCCAAACCCATCTCGGTCGTAAGTTTTTTGCAGACCATTGATGGTTTTTTGAAGAAGCCACAATGACAGCGCGCGTCCTTGTTGTAGATGATATCCTTGCCAACGTTCGGCTACTCGAAGCAAAGTTGACTGCTGAGTATTTTGAAGTTGTCACCGCCATGAATGGTTTGGACGCCCTCGAAGCTATTCAACGAACCAAGCCCGATATTATTCTGCTTGATGTTATGATGCCTGGCATTGACGGCATTGAGGTCTGCAAACGCATTAAAGCAAACCCAAACACCCAGCATATTCCTGTTGTAATGGTGACTGCTCTCGATCAACCGGAAGATCGCGTTCGCGGACTAGAAGCTGGTGCTGATGATTTCTTGACCAAACCCGTGAACGACATTTCATTGTTTTGTCGCGTAAAAAGCCTAGTTCGTTTAAAAATGCTGTCAGATGAATTGCGTTTACGTGCAACCTCAGCGGATGCCGCTAGTGTAATCTTTAAAAGCCCAGCAGATTTTGAAACAAAGCCGGGCAACGTGATGGTTGTAGATCCCAAGTCAAATTCAGCTGAACGCATTAAAGCAACTCTGAAATTAAAGCATAATGTGATCCATATTGAAGATCCGCTGTCCGCACCTGATGCTGTTTCGCAAACCAAAGATCCAGTAGAGCTCATAGTCATCAATATGGACTATGAAGCCTTTGATGGCTTGCGGCTTTGTTCGCAATTGAAGTCTTTACAAACCAGTCGCCAAATTCCAATTCTTATTATTGTCGATCCGGACGATCAACCACGCTTGTTGCGCGCCCTTGATATGGGCGTGAATGACTATTTGATGCGGCCTATCGATCGCCAGGAATTAGCAGCACGCGTTAACACGCAAATCAAGCGCTGGCGCTTCACAGAACAATTGCGCATGAGTGTAAAAGCCTCCCTCGAAATGGCTGTTACTGACTCTCTCACTGGCCTTTACAATCGGCGCTACCTTGAGACTCATTTGGCTCATTTGGTGGACCATTCTGTTAACCGCGGTAAAGCTCTGTCAGTTTTAACAATTGACGTTGATTTCTTCAAAGCAGTTAACGACACTTACGGCCACGGCGTTGGCGATAAAGTTTTACAAGAACTCTCCAGCCGCATTCGCGCCAACACCCGGAGCATGGATTTGTGTTGCCGTACAGGTGGCGAAGAATTTGTCCTCATCTTGCCAACGGCTGATCTCGAACTAGCAAATAAAATTGCCGAACGCTTACGCAAAGCCGTGGCTGGCCGACCATTTGCAGTCGGCTTGCCGCAGGGCATAAACGTAACGGTATCGATCGGTGTGAGCACTTTAGGTGGCATAGAAGACAGCCAAGAGTCATTGCTGACGCGTTCTGACGAAGCGCTTTATCGTGCCAAGCGCGAAGGGCGAAACCGCGTCGTTCAATGGGCGGCCTAAACCATCGGTAATTTGCATTTCCAATAATCTAGTGTATTTGCCGTTTCTATGTCTGCCGGAGCTCCAATAGCAACTTCACCAAATCAAACGCCTTGGGGCGAGCGTGGAACCGTTGGTCCTGTTTTCGCGGGCCAAATTGCTTTTGAAGATGTCTCTTTTTTTATTGGCGGTAAACCAATTCTACAAAACATAAGTTTTTCGCTTTCTCCGGGTGAAATCACCTGTTTACTCGGGCCATCTGGTTGCGGAAAAACCAGCATTTTGCGTCTTGCCGCCGGAATCGTTCAGCCCAATAGCGGTCGCATATTACTAGACGGCAAAGAAATCTCGGGGCCAAACCGTTACGTTCCACCAGAAAAACGCGGCGTTGGCTTGATGTTTCAGGACTATGCATTGTTCCCGCATATGACCATTTTAGAAAATGTGGCGTATGGCCTGACCGCACTCGATAAAATCGAAGCGCATAAGACCGCCAATCGCGCGCTGCAGCGAGTGGGCTTGTCAGCTTATGCTAATTCCTTTCCCAGCCAGCTTTCCGGCGGTGAACAACAACGCGTCGCCTTAGCGAGAGCCATCGTACCGCGGCCGCAAGTCATGCTGATGGACGAGCCATTCTCTGGCCTTGATCAACGCTTACGAGAATCTGTCCGCACAGAAACCCTCGCACTTTTGCGCGAAGCCCGCGCCACCACAATGTTAGTAACACACGATCCGATAGAAGCCATTGACGTTGCAGATCGCATCATTCTCGTGCGGACCGGGCGCATCGTACAAATCAGCACGCCAAAATTAGCTTTTGAAGAACCCGTCGACTTGGAAGCGGCGCGGTTTTTCAATGACAGCAACGAGTTTGAAAGCATCGTTCAATCAGGTAAAGTCATAACGCCGCTCGGTACATTCCCCGCGAAAAATTTGGCCGATGGCCAAACGGTAACTATTTTATTGCGACCTCAGTCTATTCAAATGACAAAAAACAAACCGGGGGTTAAAGGCAGTGTTGCTGAATCTCGGTTTTTAGGAGATCGCAACCGCCATATGGTCCAACTGGCAAACGGTGTGACGCTTGTTGCAGTAAACACACAATCGAACCTAAGCACGGAGAAACACGAAACTGTGTTTTTAAATGTGGATCCTAAAGACGTTTTAATCTTTAAAAAATGATCATGAACCATTAAGTGTCCACCAATAGGTTTTGTTGCAGCTGCGTAAAGTTTCTGCGATACTATGGGCTCAAGATATTGTTATTGAAAATTAGGAGTTTGCAATGGGTTTTGGTTCGTGGTGGCATTGGGTAATTTTACTGGTCGTTGTGCTCGTTCTTTTTGGCGGCAAAGGCAAAGTTTCAGATTTGATGGGCGATGTTGCAAAGGGCATAAAGAGCTTCAAAAAAGGCATGGCTGATGATCCAGCTGACATTGCTGGCGATGTAAAATCATTAGAAAAAACTGCTGAAGACGCTGTGAAATCTACAACCGACAAAATCAAAAGCTAATCCCGTTTTTGATTTTTTTAGAACAGGTTTCAAATGTTTGATTTTGGTGTCGGTTATTCCGAGCTATTTGTTTTAGCGCTGGTTGCAATAATTGTAATTGGTCCTAAAGACTTGCCAAAGGTCTTGCGGACTTTTGGCCAGATGATGACAAAAATGCGTGGGATGGCCCGCGAGTTCCAAGGCCACGTCGATGTCGCCATGAAGGATGCAGGCGTGGCCGATCTCAAAAAAGATATGCAGTCGCTCAAAAATATGGCCAGCCTGCCAAATACAGATATCAAAAAAGAATTTGGTATTTCAATGCCGGACGCAAAATCCAACGACTTCAAAACACACTTTGCCAACGAACCCGGTGAAACGCGAATTGCTGGCGAACGAAGCACCCAATCGTGACAAAAGAAGATATCGACAGTTCCGAAGCACCATTGCTTGATCACTTGATCGAGCTTCGCACCCGGCTCATGTACAGTGTAGCGGGTTTTGCTATCGCTTTTATCATAAGTTTCTATTTTTCATCCGATATGCTGACCATTTTGGTGCTGCCTTTTAAATGGGGAACCGGCGCTGAAGTCGGGTTGATTTCGATTAAACTTTTGGGCGTATTTTTGGTCAAACTCAAAATCGCAATGTTTGGCGGGATGTTTTTTGCGTTCCCGCTTATTGCCACGCAGCTCTACATGTTTGTGGCTCCCGGATTATATAAAAACGAACGTCAAGTTCTATTGCCATATCTCATGGCAACACCAGTTTTCTTTGTGCTTGGTGCGTGTCTTGTTTATTTCATGCTCCTTCCTTTTGCCATCCAGTTTTTCTATGGCCTTGCAGCTGGAACCGGAACTGCCGAACAAAACGCAATCACACTTATGCCGGACGTTGAAGCCTATCTCGATTTCGTCATGATGCTAATCCTCGCTTTCGGCCTGACGTTTCAATTGCCAGTGGTTTTAACGCTGCTCGGTCAAATTGGCGTAGTAACTTCAGAAATGCTCACCAAAGGTCGCCGGTTTGCAATTGTTGGCGTTTGCGCGCTTGCCGCAGTAATTACGCCGCCCGATCCGATTTCAATGTTGGCAATGGCCGTACCACTTGCTGGACTTTATGAAGTGGCAATCCTCGCTGTAAAATTCCTCGAAGGTCGCCGCGCCGCCGCTGCCGCCAAAAAAGCCAAAGACGAACAATAAACTTGTTTGAACTGACTTGTTCTGCGCTCTATAGAATTGCCAACTAACGATCAGTCATCCCGACGAAAGTCGGGACCCAAGTGAACCGCTCCCTTTAAAGTTTATTGATCAGAGCCGTTGTTCTGGGTCCCGACTTTCGTTGGGATGACTGCAGAAAAAATGTAAATTAAGAGGCTATTAAAATGCACGACATTAAAGCTATCCGCGAAAACCCTGCTGAATTTGATACAGGATTAGCCCGCCGTGGATTAGCGCCATTGTCTTCCAATTTGATTGCTCTCGATCAGCAAAAGCGCGAACACATTCAAAAGCTGCAAGATGCCCAAAGCCGCCGCAATGCCCTGTCTAAAGAAGTGGGCGAAGCGATGAAGTCGGGCGATAAGCCACGCGCCGAAACGCTGAAAACTGAAGTCGCTGGCCTCAAAGATTTCATCACCTCTGGTGAGGAAGTCGAACGCCAACTCAATCAAGCTGTGGCTGATGCACTTTCTGTCATTCCTAACATTCCACTCGAAGATGCGCCCGTTGGTGTTGACGAAACCGGAAACATCGAAGTGCGCCGCTGGGGCACCGCTCCGAAATTCCCTTACGAAGCCCGCCAACATTTTGAGATTGGCGAATGGTTAAAGCAGATGGATTTCGAAATTGCTGCTAAATTATCAGGGGCACGTTTCGTAGTTTTGCGCGGTCAATTAGCAAAACTAGAACGTGCTCTTGCCATGTTCATGCTCGACCATCAAACCGGAACCAATGGCTACACCGAACACGCAGTTCCATTTATGGTCAATGATGCCTCCATGTTTGGCACGGGCCAATTACCAAAATTTGCAGATGATCTTTTCAAAACTACCGATGGTCGCTGGCTTATCCCAACGGCTGAAGTTTCCCTCACTAATCTTATGCGTGATGTGACCGTGAACGAAGCAGAATTGCCAATGCGAATGACAGCATACACACCATGTTTTCGCGCCGAAGCGGGATCAGCGGGCAGAGATACGCGTGGCATGATCCGCCAACATCAATTCTCAAAAGTAGAGTTGGTATCGATCACCACGCCAGAACAATCCCGCGAAGAATTAGAGCGGATGACAGGTTGCGCTGAAAGTATTTTGCAAGGCTTGGGGCTTCATTATCGCGTTATGCAACTCTGCACTGGCGATATGGGTTTTGGCGCGCGCATGACTTACGATCTCGAAGTCTGGCTACCCGGTCAAAATGCCTTCCGCGAAATTTCATCATGCTCCGTGTGCGGCGATTTCCAAGCCCGCCGTATGGACGCCAAGTACAAGCAAGCCGATGGCAAAGGCACACGTCATGTTCACACCTTGAATGGCTCCGGCCTAGCCGTTGGTCGCACCTTAGTGGCTGTACTAGAAAACTACCAGAACGATGATGGCACTGTTACAATCCCCAAGATCTTACGGCCTTACATGGGCGAACTTACTATCATCGGTCGGGCGTAATCTTGCGCATTCTTATCACCAATGATGATGGCATACACGCGCCGGGTTTAGCTGCGATGGACACCATTGCGCGCAACCTTTCGGACGACGTCTGGATTGTGGCTCCAGCTGAAGAGCATTCCGGAGCAGGGCACTCACTCACGTTGTCGAAGCCTTTGCGCTATCGTCAGATTGAGCCCCGCCGTTTTGAAGTCACGGGAACACCCACCGATTGCGTGATTATGGCGGTGCGAAAAATCATGCCCGCCATGCCTGATCTCATTCTCTCCGGCGTTAATCGCGGTCAAAACATTGCTGATGATGTCACCTATTCGGGCACTATTGCTGCTGCAATGGAAGGCACTTCACTCGGCATAAAATCAATCGCCATGAGCCAAGTGACTGGCATGTTCGGCAATGGCGAAAGCTTTGCCGTGGCCACGCACCACGGGGCAGGGATCGTCAAAAAATTACTGGGTATGGAATTTGGCGCAGGCAATTTCATGAACGTGAATTTTCCGGATTGCCGCCCCGATGATGTCGGCGGTATCGACATCACCCGCCAAGGCAAACGCGATCAAAATTTCCTGAATGTTGATGAGCGCGTTGATGCCCGTGGAAACCCATACTATTGGCTCGCCTTCGCCAGAGAGCGCGGCAATCCCCCCGCCGGAACCGACATTCGCGCCGTATTCGATAAACGCATTTCAATCACGCCATTGCACATGAACTTTACGCAAGTCGATGCGATGGATGGTTTGATGAAGGTGTTTGGATAACAAGAAGTCTCCCTCATCCGTCTCGCGCTAAGAAGCGCGATCCACCTTCTCCCGCAAGCGGGAGAAGGTGGCGTGCAACGCCAGATGAGGGTCCTTTGCCAAGAACGCTAGCTCTTCTTTCCCCGCTTCAACACTTCCTTCAAATAATGCCCAGTATAGCTTCGAGGTTCTTTGGCCACATCTTCCGGTGTTCCCGCAACTACAATCTCACCGCCGCCATCACCACCTTCGGGGCCGAGGTCGATGATCCAATCGGCAGTTTTGATGACTTCGAGATTGTGCTCAATGACGACGATGGAATTCCCCTGATCGACCAACTCATGCAGCACTTCGAGCAACTTTCGGACATCGTGAAAATGCAATCCCGTCGTCGGTTCATCCAACAAATACAGCGTGCGTCCCGTTGCCCGCTTCGATAGCTCTTTCGCCAGTTTCACGCGCTGCGCTTCACCGCCGGAAAGCGTGGTTGCCTGCTGGCCGACCTTCACATAGGTCAACCCCACCCGCTCCAAGGTTTCCATTTTATCGCGCACCGATGGCACAGCACGGAAGAACTCTGCCGCCTCAGAAACCGTCATATCCAAAACATCAGCAATCGATTTATCTTTGAACTTAATGTCCAAAGTTTCACGGTTGTAGCGCTTGCCGGCACAGGCTTCGCAGGTCACATAAACATCCGGTAAGAAATGCATTTCGATTTTAATAACGCCATCACCTTGACAAGTTTCGCAACGCCCACCTTTCACGTTGAATGAAAACCGCCCAGCTTCATAGCCTCGCGCTTTTGACTCTGGCAGCCCAGCAAACCAATCACGGATTGGTGTAAATGCACCAGTGTAGGTTGCTGGGTTGGACCGTGGCGTGCGCCCGATTGGGCTTTGGTCAATGTCGATAATCTTATCAAGGAATTCAATGCCTTCGATCTTATCGTGTTCAAGCGGCGGCTCGCGCGTGCCCATCAATTTCCTAGCCAAAGCCCGGTAAACTGTATCAACTAAGAGTGTCGATTTACCGCCGCCAGACACACCTGTTACACAGGTGAAAACGCCGAGTGGAATTTCTGCGTTGATATTTTTAAGGTTGTTGGCTCTTGCACCCTTGATGCGAATGGAACGTCCCTTTTCCCATTTCCGGCGTTTGGCTGGTAATGGCACAGACATCGTCCCCGCCAGATATTGCCCAGTTATGCTATTTGGATTTGCAACCACCTCAGCGGGTGTTCCTTGTGCAACGATATGCCCACCGTTAACACCGGCACCCGGGCCAATATCAACCACGTAATCGGCGAGGTAAATTGCATCCTCATCATGCTCAACGACAATTACTGTGTTACCAATATCGCGCAAGTGAACAAGAGTTTCGAGAAGTCTTGCATTATCTCGCTGATGCAACCCAATTGAAGGCTCATCGAGCACGTACAGAACGCCGGTTAAGCCGGAGCCAATTTGCGAGGCTAAGCGAATACGTTGGCTTTCACCACCCGATAGGGATCCGGCCATGCGCGAAAGATTGAGATAATCCAACCCCACATCAACCAGGAACTTCAACCGCGCCCGAATTTCTTTCAAAATCCGCGCACCAATTTCCAACTGCTTCGGCGTCAATGTTGTATCAAGTTGGCGGAACCAATCATCCGCATTTTGGATCGACAATTTAGAAATCTGACCAATATGTTTTTGATCAATTTTTACCGCCAATGTTTGCGGCTTCAAACGATAACCGCTACAAGCTTGACAAGGATGATCCGATTGAAACTTGGAAAGCTCTTCGCGCATCCATGTGCTATCGGTCTCGCGCCAACGCCGTTCAATATTTCCAATGACGCCTTCAAATGGCTTCTTAGTTTTGTAGGATCGCAAGCCATCATCATAAGTGATTGAAATTTCTTCTTCGCCAGTGCCATGCAAAATGGCTTCTTTCACCCAAGGCTCTAAATCTTTCCAAGGTGTCTTCAATGACGCTTTGAAATGCTTCGCAACGGACTCCAAGGCTTGCGCGTAATATGGTGAAGTCACGCCCGCTTTTGCCCAAGGTGCAATCGCCCCATCTTTGAGAGATAATGAAGGATCAGGCACGACAAGTTCGGGCTCAAATTTAAGCTCAGTTCCAAGTCCATCACACGTCGGGCAAGCACCAAACGGATTGTTGAATGAGAATAGCCGCGGCTCAATTTCTTCTATTGTAAAACCAGAAACCGGGCATGCGAATTTCTCCGAGAATGTCACCCGTTCATGGGTTTCATTTTTCGATTTATTCGCACTTGCTTCTGACGTCTCCGTCGCTGAAAGCGGTTTATCGGTATATTCAGCAATCGCCAATCCATCCGCCAACTTCAATGCCGTTTCAAATGAATCAGCTAATCGCGTTCCAAGGTCAGAGCGCACCACAATACGGTCCACAACCACATCAATGTCATGTTTGAATTTCTTGTCGAGGGCAGGGACCGCATCTACATCATGAAAAACGCCGTCAACCTTGACCCGCTGAAAACCCTTTTTCTGCAACTCTGCAATTTCTTTGCGATACTCACCTTTGCGTCCGCGCACGATTGGCGCCAAAATATAAAGCCGAGTACCTTCTGGCATGGATAGAACCCTGTCCACCATCATGGTCACAGTTTGGCTTTCAATCGGCAGACCCGTGGTCGGCGAATAAGCGATACCAACGCGCGCGAAAAGCAGCCGCATGTAATCGTAAATTTCAGTAACTGTTCCAACCGTCGACCGCGGATTTCGGCTCGTGGTTTTTTGCTCAATTGAAATTGCAGGCGATAGTCCGTCGATTTGATCAACATCCGGCTTTTGCATCATTTCCAAAAATTGTCGCGCGTAGGCCGAGAGGGACTCCACATATCGTCGCTGGCCCTCGGCATAGATCGTGTCAAAAGCGAGAGATGATTTTCCTGAACCAGACAACCCTGTAAACACGATCAACTTATCGCGCGGCAGCTCAATAGAAATATTTTTCAAATTGTGCTCGCGAGCACCCTGAATCGATATAACGCGTTTATGAATGGACATATAACCTAACTAGATCAAAGCAAGAACAAAAACAAGAAGACAAACATAGAGAGAGTACGGCAGACTTATGTCAGCAGATCGACACTTATCCACAGCGAAGTTGCAAATCGAACCAAAGTTTCAAGTCTTGCGTGATGTCTTCGGCTTTGAAAGCTTTAGGCCGGGCCAAGAAGAGATTGTCGATTGCCTTATTGGCGGGCGGCATGTGCTGGCCGTTATGCCGACAGGATCTGGCAAGTCTTTATGTTTCCAAGTTCCGGCCCTTGTGAAAGCTGGACTAACGATCGTTGTCTCGCCGTTAGTTGCATTAATGCAGGATCAAGTTGCAGCCTTGAAGTTTGCGGGCGTTGCCGCTGAAGCCATCCACTCTGGTCAATCGCGCGAAGAGAATGTTGAGATTTGGCAGCGTGTGGCGGCGGGGCAGGTGCATCTCCTTTATCTCGCACCCGAACGCCTGATGACCGAGCGCATGATCGCTGCATTGCAGCGTTGTGCTATAAAACTCATTGCTGTTGATGAAGCGCATTGTATCACGCAATGGGGCGCATCTTTCCGCCCTGAATATGAAGCGCTCCTTGGTCTCCGCAATGCTTTCCCCGGCGTGCCCATTGGTGCATTCACCGCCACCGCTGATGAAGCCGCCCGCAAAGACATCGTGGCCAAGCTTTTTGGCGGCGAGGCGGAGCTTCATGTTTCTGGTTTTGATCGCCCAAACATTACCTTAAACGTCAGCCCAAAGGACGATGCAAAAGGCCAACTCACTGCTTTTCTCGAAGACCACAAAGGCGAGAGCGGAATTGTCTATGCACTTTCCCGAAAGAGCACCGAAGAATATGCAACCCTGCTCAAGACCAAAGGCTACAAAGCTGTAGCCTATCACGCCGGCCTTTCAATTGATCAGCGTAACGCCGCGCAAGAACGTTTCATGGCGGAACAAGCTGTCATCGTTTGCGCAACCATTGCTTTTGGTATGGGCATTGACAAGCCCGACGTGCGATTTGTGTTTCACGCCGATTTGCCATCGTCCCTTGATGCCTATTATCAGGAAATCGGCCGAGCTGGCCGCGATGGTTTGCCCGCCACTGCGCAAATGGTTTTTGGCCTTGGTGACATTCGATTGCGCCGCCAATTCATTTCACAGAACGACGCCAGTGAAGAAAACAAACGCCGCGAAACCATGCGTTTGAATTCCTTGGTCGCTTACTGCGAAACGCCATCCTGCCGCCGGGTATCTTTGCTGTCATATTTCGGCGAAGACTCTCATGCTTGCGGCAACTGCGATGTCTGCACCGATCCATCCGAAACTGTCGATGGTTCAGCCGCCGCGCGATTAGTCTTTGAAGCCGTAATGGCAACCGGACAACGCTTTGGCGCGGTTCACATTACAGATATGCTGATGGGTAAAAGCAACGATAAAATCGTTAGCCTCAATCATTTGGAACATGCCGCATATGGCGCCGGCAAAAATAAACAACGCACCGAATGGCAAGGCTTAATCCGGCAATTGGTTGGCACCGGATTTCTCATTCACGATACCGAGGGCTTTGGTGGATTATCGTTAAGCGCCAAGGGCAGGGGGCTTCACAATGGTATAGGCGAATTCCGTCATCGCCAAACCGAAAGCAAGGTTACAAAGAAATCCGTTCGCGCCGCTACCATTCAAGCAGTGGCTGATGCCAATCCACGCGCCGGCGCATTGCTTGAAAAACTGAAAGCCTTGCGGATGGAATTGGCGTTGCAAAAACGGGTTCCCGCTTATGTGATTTTTTCCGACCGTACACTGATCGATATGGCAAACCGCATGCCGCTCACTAAATGGGATTTCGGCGAAGTGCACGGCGTGGGCGAAGCCAAGCAAGCAATTTTTGCGGAAGTGTTTTTGAAACTAATCACCCAGTTCGCCCGCGAGACTGGCGGCGCCAATCGTTCATCAGGTGAATGAGCAATGCAGCGAGAATAACAGCGCCTCCGAGCAACGTGCGAGATGACGGAATTTCCTGATGGATCAACCAAACCCAAATCGGACCTAACACGGGCTCAATGGTTCCAATCAAAGCAGCCAAGGCCGCCGGAATGAGTCGTGCACCTGTAACAAACAGCGCTAAACCAAGGCCAAGATTAACGGCACCAAAAACAACTAGCAAGCCCAGGTCCGGAAGGGAAACGGTTAAACCACTTGCCATTGTGCCAGCAACAATCGCGGCAATAGTTGTGGCCAAACAAACCGCTGGGCTCATACGAACATTGGAATGTCGACGCGTAATCACAGTTGCAATTGAAAAAACCACAGCGATCAACAATGATAGACTATCGCCAATCGGCGAGATTTTTCCGGAAAAAGATTCTGACACCATAATCGCAACGCCAATAATCACCATGCCAATCGCCAACCAAATTCCGTTTGACGTTTTTTCACGAAAGAAAAACCAGGAGAGCAAAGCCGCAATCAGAGGAACACCAGCTTGCATCAAAAGAATATTGGCGACCGTTGTGTGCGCCAATGCCAAAACGAATGAGGACGAAGCGATAGCAAAACAAATGGCTACAGCCCAGCCGGGCCAACCCATGTTTTTGAAAAGCTTGAGCGTTCCGTTGGGGCCATCCCGCCAAAGCAAGAAAAACAATAGAAACAAAGCTGCGAAAGTCGACCGCCAGAACACGACTGTCCAACTATCTTCCACGCTCAAGAACCGAGAAATCGCGCCGCCAATGCTCCACGCTAAAGCCGAGCCTGCGACCAAGAAAATACCATTTCGCGTATCGTGAACGGTCGACATTAATTCCCCAATAGTTTTTTCCGAAGCTGGCCTACCGCATTTGCATGAGCATCAAAGCCTTCATATTTGGCAATGATTTCTGCTTGCTGCGCCAACTCGGAATAAGCAGCTGGCGTTACTTTTGCAATTGATGTGCGTTTCAGAAAATCATGAACCGACAATGCCGAATAGGTTTTTGCCCAGCCACCAGTCGGCAAAACATGACTTGGCCCAATCACAAAATTACCCAGTGTTGACGGCGTATGTTCGCCCAATAAAACTTCACCCGCATTTTCGACCAGAGCCAAATATGGTTCGGGATCTTTAGAGAGAATTTGCAAATGCTCTGGCGCGTAATCATTGATGAACGCAAAGGCCTCAGCAACATTTGCCGCAAGTAAAATTCCTCCGCGCGCGGACGAAAATACATCTCGGGTATATCCCACCCGCTCAGCACTCATGAGTTTCCAATACTCAGCAATTGCCTCGCGTGCAGCCTCCGCTACCTCCAGCGAAGTTGTCACCAAGAATGCGCCGGAGTCGGAGCCATGTTCCGCTTCAATGAGCAGGTCTAACGCGGCCAATCGACCGTCCGTTGTTTGATCGGCAAAGACAATTGCCTCGCTTGGACCAGCTGGCATTCCGGTATCAATAACTCCAGAAAGTAATCTCTTCGCAGCGACCACCCATGGAGATCCCGGCCCAACCACTTTTGCATAATGGCCAATTGTTTGCGTTCCATAAGCCACAGCCGCAACGCCTTGAGCACCACCAGCTTTATATACTTTTGAAATCCCCGCCGCTTCCGCCGCAATCAAACTTGCCGCATCAATTTTTCCATCCGGCCCCGGCGGCGTTATAATACAAATATCTTTCACGCCCGCAACTTGTGCCGGAATACATGTCATCAAAACCGAGGAGGGGAATGAACCTTTGCCGCGTGGAATGTAACAAGCGACCGATGGAATGGGCAGAGTGCGATCACCGGCAAAAACCCCGGGCAATACTTCGGTGCGCCATTCAGTTCCCGGCATTTGCGCTTGATGAAAGTTTCGAATATTCCTTGCGGCGAAAGCAATTGCATTTTGCAAATCTGTAGCAATCAACTTATGCGCCTCAGCAAAGTCCGCAGGCGTTGCGGCAATCTGATCTGCGGTCACTGGCGACTTATCAAACGCTTTTGCAAACCGCGCCAAGGCCACATCACCCTCAACTCGCACCGCTTCAATAATCGGTTGCACTTTTTCCAAAAATGGCCCGAGATCATCTTCCGTCCGCCGCAAAAGTTTTGCGCGGTGTTCTGGTGTGAGATCGGAGAGTTTTAGATAATTAATCATTGCTGTGATTTGTGGTTGAAACGTAAGTTTCGTCTTCCTGCCCAGCGCGCTCAAATTTCAAGAAGTCATAATAGCCGCATGTGCTCTCGCCGGGGAAAACGCGGCAGGTTGAAGGCCGCGCCAGATAAATCGTGCAACGCCGCGCATCCGTATCGAAGAACTGGCAAATCTTGCCGTAGTGCTCATCCTTTTTGCGCCGCATAATGCGCTTGTAACTATGCGCCGCTTTGAAATATTTTTTCTCTGCTTTTTCGAGAGGCATATCAAAGTGTTTCGCAATCCGGACCGCGTCCTTATCCTTCACTTCAATCACGGGATATGAGCAGCAATAGCCCGGACATTTCAAACAATCATATTTCGCTTTTGCCATTTAATTTCTCGTATTTTTAATTGCTAAAAACTTGCGATTGGTTTCTGCCATTTCGCTTTGCATCCATTCCCGAAATGCGCGTGCCGGAGCCGATTCTTTCGATCCCTTCGCGCGCACAATCCAGTAGCTACCATGATCTTTCATGTCGAGTGCGAATGGCCGAACGAGCCAACCCTCAACAATATGATCCGTACACAGAATTTGATCGCCAAGCGCGAAACCTTGCCCGGCTTCTGCCGCTTCAATCGCTAAATGATTTTGCAGCGTTGTGCCACGCCAATCCTCAACCCCGGTGACACCAGAGGAAGCGAGCCACTCCGTCCACCATTGTTTGCGATCTTCGTGTAGTAAGAAATGCTCGCGCAAATCTTCTGGTTTCATGTGGGGTGTATCGGCAATCAATTTTGGATCGCAGACCGGAAAAATAACCACATCGGACAGCTTCTGCATCTCAACATCATCCCATTGGCCAAGACCATAACGAACCCCAAGCTC
The DNA here is from genome assembly GCA_043760745.1 of Hyphomicrobiales bacterium. GTDB lineage: Bacteria > Pseudomonadota > Alphaproteobacteria > Rhizobiales > Aestuariivirgaceae > Aestuariivirga. The sequence goes on along the minus strand of JAYUOP010000136.1, from coordinate 1,133 downwards.
AACATTGTCGGAATGAAAATCCACCAGCCGAGATGTCGCATCAATGCTGAGTTCAATGTCGGGGTGCAGTTCATTAAATTTGCCAAGCCGCGAAACCAGCCACCGAGACGCTATCGCAGGCTCAACCGAAACGCTTAATGTGCGAACATCGCCAACTGCCGCTGCATTGCGTGTGGCTTCCGCCATGCGATCAAAAAGGGGGGTGAGCTCGCCGCCAAACCGCCGCCCAGCGTCGGTCAATTCAACCCCGCGACCAGTCCGCAAGAAAAGCTTTGTACCAAGCCATTCTTCCAGCTCGCGAATATGCCGACTAATCGCCGCATGCGTCACAAACAATTCCGCCGCTGCATCCGTAAAGCTCTCGCTTCGGGATGCCGCTTCAAAAGCCTTCAAAGCATTAAGTGATGGGAGTCGACGCGCCATCAGGAGCTTGTAAGATTTTATCACAAGTCATGCAAGTGCGGTGGATTCCACCCGGAATCTTCCCTCGTAAAGGCGATGGCCGGGATAACGATGTTTGTTGATGAAATATATTCTAAGATGAATTTCTGTATCCAATATCCCACGCCAAACCATGGCATTCTTTGAGGATGTAATCGATTTCCATTTTGGGTTTGGCGCGGTGGCCGGGTGGGCGACCGGGGCGCAAAGGAGTTGATTTGACTGGCTCTCGCGCTTGGCTTGCCAGCGGACCAAACGCATGGCTTGCTGCGGGATGGTTTTGAGAGCGTGTTTCAGGGCGGTAAGTCTGCGGGCGAGGTTTTCTGCGGGGTTCGTGGTTTTTGGAACTTGTCGGCAATACATCTGATCAAAGGGATTAAACGGATTTCGGGTCTGGGTTTTGACCATCATGATAAGTGGGTTTTGCGGTGTGATAAAGCCGAAATTCTTGCGGCCATCAAAGAGCTGAAAAGACTTTAGTCCTGTGCCTTTGGTTTCGATGACAAGTCCTTTCGGCATCGGGCGCGATGCCATAGGTTTGGCCTCCAAGCCATAGGCCGCAATCACAATCAAGCGCCGCAAAGCCGACTCGGCAGGACGCAACATGCGCTGCAACGTCAAACCACTCACCACGCCCAACATCGCAAAAAGCTCACCTAAGATGCGGGTCAGTGCAATTCGGTTGATTTCAA
>JAYUOP010000135.1:0-3595 GCA_043760745.1 Hyphomicrobiales bacterium | reverse complement strand
GCACGGTGGATCAAAGTGACAGTGCCGCGCAATGTGACCATGGCGTGGAGCAACTTGATCCAAAGTTCCAAATCATCGGGGCCGAATGAATGTGCGGCGGCTTTGAGAAGCGATGGTGATTGGGTTACTTTGCCATCTTCAAAATATGGCGGATTGGCGAAAGCGTGGGCGAATGAGCCATGTTCTGGCATATGCGATAAGTCTCGGCGCATGGCGTCTTTTACATCGCCTTGAATCACACGGACATTATCAGAAAGCTTATTGCGCTTGGCGTTTTGCTCGCACAAAACGGCGTAGCGCGAATTGAGCTCGATGCCGGTGACATGCAACAATGGGTTGCGGGCCAGCAAGCACATGGCGGCAACACCTGCGCCAATGCCCGCTTCAAAAATTGTTTCGCCGTCCACGGCTGGAATGCTGGCTGCCAAAAATACAGCATCAATTCCAGCGCGATAACCTTTTTCAGGCTGCAAGATTTGCAAACGTCCACCCAGAAACGCATCATCGGTTAAAGATGAAGGTGTGGCCGTGGCCGAGCCAGCGGGGCGCGCAGTCGTCTGAGATGATTCAGTGGCAAGTTGCATATTATCGACAAACCTAGCGGCAAGATGGTTAGCGAAAGGTTACTAGCGAGATTTATATTCTTGCAACCCTCACCAACTCAATACAATTATTGAGGCGTCTTATCGGTCAAAGTTTTAAGAAAAGCCACCACCGCATCAATCTCTTCTTCATTGAGGCGCGGCGCCTCGCCGAGCTTACGATCATAGGGCTTTTCCGTGATGTTGACATTCTCAATGGCGCTTGCAGGCAGATCATTAAATTTTTGCACTTTGCCGTCAGCTGATTTTGGATACCAAAGTTCAGGATTTGTATCGCGTGTCACGTAGAATTTAACGGCGTCGCGTAAATCGGAGAACGAACCATTGTGAAAATATGGGCCGGTTATGGCGACGTTGCGCAAGGTTGGAACTTTGAACGCGCCGCAAAGTGATTCCAATTTTATGCTAGGTGGCAATTTTTTATCCAAGCCTTCTTGTTTGCAAATGCCGAGGTCAAAATAATTCGCGTCCATATTTGCGGGAATGGTTTTGTTGCGTGGCAGGCCTAAATTATCATAAGTAAAATCGGTGAAAAGCCAATCTGTTGGATCAGTTGATTCAACCTTGCCAACATGACAACTTATACAATTGCCTTTCTCTTCATTTTTAAACAGTTCAAAGCCGCGCGCTTCTTGCGCTGTGAATGTTTCCGTTCCTTGCAAAACTGAATCGAATTTCGACGAAAACGACATAAACTGCGGACTGCTCTCGAACACCGCTAATGCCATTGCAGCATTTGCCAAAATCAATTCGCCGTCTTGTTTTGAAAACGAGCCAAATTCTTTTTCAAATAGTGCGGCATAATCTGAGCGCTTAATTTTTTCAGCAACGGTCGCAGCATCCGCATTATTCATTTCAACCTTGTTGAACAATGGCCCGTGCACCTGATCGACCAGAGAATTGGCGCGCCCATCCCAAAACTGGCCACCTGTGGGCACAAGATTGACCACGCCCTTGTCGTCTGCTTCGCCTCTGAAAATCAAAAGCGGACTATAGGCCATGTATTTCAGCGTTGGTACGTTGCGCGAGCCCAATTTATCGGGTGTGCTGCCTTGGGCAATCGCCGCTATGGAGGAACCTCCATTGCCCGTGAACGCTTTGCTTTCCTCATGGCAAGACGCGCAAGCTTGGCCCGCCGGCTCCGACAGGTTTTTATCATTGAATATTTTCTGTCCGAGCAGCTGAAGCGAGCTAAGCGGTTCTTCTGCTTGGGAACATTGAAAACTAGAAATCAGGATAGTTGCAGCTAAAACACCTAAAAACTTCAATTTAATCACCCCTTTTATTATCCGAGTAAATTAGTCGTATATAAATTTTGTGATGATTGCAAGCCCCAGCGGCAAAGGGTCACCTTTGAATTGTGCCTTGAAAGGTTCCTATTTGATTGAAAGCAAGGGACAGGTGCAACATGGGTGTCGTCATCGCATTTGAGGGTGGGCAAAAGCAGACCGCGAGTTTAGATTCGCTGGTAGCTTTGACCAATTCTGATATGGCCTTGGTCAATGAATTCATTATGGAAAAAGCCCAGAGCCATGTGGAATTGATCCCTGAGCTGGCGGGCCATTTGATTAATTCCGGTGGCAAGCGCATTCGCCCGATGCTTACAATAGCGGCGGCGCGCATGTGCGGTTACACTGGACTGCACCACCTCAAACTCGCTATGAGTGTGGAGTTTATGCACACAGCCACCCTGCTGCATGATGATGTGGTGGATGAGAGTGATTTGCGGCGCGGCAAGCAAGCCGCACGCGTCATTTGGGGCAACCAAGCCTCAGTGCTGGTCGGCGACTATCTACTGGGCCAAGCTTTCAAGATGATGGTGGAGACGGGTTCGCTCGATTGTTTGCGGATTTTGTCGGAGGCGGCTTGTACGATTGCTGAGGGTGAAGTGTTGCAGCTTTCGGTGTCGCAAGACACCTCGACGACAGAAGATTCATATTTGAAGGTTGTGGGCGCTAAGACTGCTGCGCTGTTTTCTGCTGCTGCAAAAGTGGGTGGTGTGATTGCGGGCAAGCCGCGCAATGCACAGGAGGCGCTGGAAAGCTTTGGGCGCAATTTGGGGATTGCGTTTCAGTTGGTGGATGATGCGCTGGATTACTCTGGCAAACAGGCTTCACTTGGCAAAGCCGTGGGTGATGATTTCCGCGAGCGTAAGATTACACTGCCTGTGGTTTTATCATTCCGCCGTGGTGCGGAAGAAGAGCGCAATTTCTGGAAGCGCGTGATGGAAGACGGCAATCAGACCGATGATGACTTGGTCTATGCCACCAAACTGATGGAACGCCACGGTGCCATTGCCGATACGATTGAGCGCGCGCGTCATTATGGTTCAATGGCCTGTGATGCGCTGGCGATATTTCCCGATAGTGAATGGAAGACAGCGTTGCTTGAATCCGTGGCGTTTTGTATTTCGCGGGCACATTAGAATTTTATCAATATTGACCAAACCAACCCATCGTCGTCATCCCTGGGGACGCGGGTATATAACTGCTGAAAAAGTCGGATGTCGCATAGTTGGTTTCCTGCCTTAGCGGGAATCACAGCATCGCGTATGGCCTATCTTAGGGTGATCATGCGACAGACGTTCAACTCTGTGGCGGGTAGCGCTGAAACTCTGGCAATCCATGCGCATGTTCCATCCATTCGATACGCTCTGCAACTTGAAAATGAACCTGAGCAGGTACAATGTTAGGGTTGTCATAAGTTGCGCTCTGAATATCGATAATCCCAGGAAGTATTTGGGCGTTTGTATAGAATAGGCCCGTTCCACAATCGTTACAAAAATGTCTTCGGCCATGTTCTGACGACTGGTAGATTTTTGGTGTTCCGCTGGTGACCTTAACCGCGTCTTGCTTATACATCGTCCAACCCACTAATGGTGCGCCGGCACTTTTTTGGCAATCCCGACAATGACACAACACATGCGTCATCAGCTCGCCCTCAACTTCGTAACGTACCGCACCACAATGACATCCGCCGAGTATTCCCATTTT
>JAYUOP010000134.1:0-3597 GCA_043760745.1 Hyphomicrobiales bacterium | reverse complement strand
TTTTCATTGCCATCTGAAAGCAGACGACATTGACGGATCCATTCTTCGCGCTTGATGCGGCCGTTGAATTTCAGGTGATCATCAACCCAAGACACTTGTTCCGAAGTCCAGTTAGCGATCTGGTCAAAGTGGAAAACACCAAGCTGATGTAAAATGCTTTCGTTCTTTGGACCGACGCCACTGATGCGTTGCAGGTCATCGGCTTTGCCACCGCGGGCTTTGGTCAAGCCAGTTGGGCGTTGCAACTTGCCAACTGCTGCCAATGGTGCAGCAGGTGCGGCAACTGGCGCTGGCTTTGGTGCAACCACAACCGGCTTTGGTGCAACAACAGCTGGTGTTGGTGCAACAGGTGCAGGCGGCGGTGTATAGCGAACAGGTTGAGGTGCCGCAGCTACGGCTGCAACTGCTGCAACCGGGGCCACAACAGCAGCAACTTCTTCTTCAATGCCGAAGAATTTGCGGAATGCAGCGCCTAGCAAACAACCCAAAAGGTAGGCAATGATCATATAGACCGCGAGTTCGATGAGATAATGAACCATGTTAGCGCGCTCCGATCAATTTGTTTTGTGGGTTGGCGCACATGTGCGGAACCCAACAAATGCGCCGATGCCAAAGGCAACAGCAAGATAGACCCAATTCTGTTCGATCAGGATCCAGGTGTCATGAAAGTTGAAAAACTCGTTCATTTTTGCCCCTTATTTTACGATAGTGATTTCAACGCGGCGATTTTTTTGGCGCGCTTCATCGGTTTGTTCCGGATCGACAGGTGCGTTTTCGCTCATGCCTTTCACGGTCATGCGCGCGGGATCAACACCAGCCTTGGTAAACACGTCAACAACGCGTTGCGCGCGCTTTTCGCTTAAGCCTTGGTTATAGCTTTCTGCACCGAGGAAATCTGCGTGGCCAACCAACTCAACTTTTTCAGCTACACACCGTGGATCCATGAGCAACGAAGCATATTGATTCGTCGTCAGGTCATAAGGTGTTTCCAAAACTGTCCGATTGAACGCAAACTTGATCGGGAATACGGCACTGATTCTGGTCAGAGCGGCAACACAATCATATGGTGGCGGTTCGACTACGACAACTGGCTCAGGAGCCGGAGCTGCGTTGATTACGACTTCGCCACGCGTGGTATCGCGCATGGTTGCCTTTGCGCCATCCCCTACCACGGCAATGGCATTATATGTGCCAACAGCAAGTGGTTGTGGTTTCAAGGTCCATTTGCCAGCGGAATCAGTCAGCAAGGCAAAATCTTTGCCGAGCACATAAGCTTGTCCATCAACAAATACGGAAAGAGACTTGGCAACGCCAGCGCCCCAAGTTCCGGTAATGGTTGGCTGAGGATCAATACCAACAGAACTGTCAACGGTTGGTGCGGTCAACACGATTGGTGTTGGCTCTACGACAACTGGCGCAACTGGCTCAGGAGCTGGTGCTGCATCAATTTGCACTTCGCCACGCGTGGTATCCCGCATCGTAGCTTTTGCACCATCACCCACAACAGCGATGACATTGTAAGTGCCAACGGCCAATGGTTGTGGCTTCAAAGTCCATTTGCCGGCGGAATCACTCAGCAAGGCAAAATCTTTGCCGAGCACATAAGCTTGTCCATCAACAAATACGGAAAGAGACTTGGCAACGCCAGCGCCCCAGGTTCCGGTAATGGTTGGTTGCGGATCAATGCCAACAGAACTGTCAACAGTCGGTGCCGTCAACACGATTGGTGTTGGCTCTGGTACAACGGGCGCAACTGGCTCAGGAGCTGGTGGCGGCGGTGGAGCGACTGCAACTTGCACTTCATTTGCCGAAGCATCAGTTGCCGTTTGACCAAAACCATCGGTTACCGTGGCAACGACTTCATATGTGCCGTTAGCCAACGGTGCAGTTGGGGTCACAGTCCAAATGCCATCAGCATCCGACGCGATCTCTGCATCTTTCGCTAATGTATAAGTCTTGTTATCGAGAACAACTGTCAGAGTTCTTCCTTCAGCAGCTTCCCATTTGCCGGTTATCTTTGGACTTGCGACCATATAAATGGCGGCATCAACTGTTGGGGTTGCGATTGGTGGCGGTACGGCCACTTCAACTTCGCCAACAGTTGCGTCTTTAGCTGATTGACCGCGCGAATCGCTGACTTCGACAACGACATCATAAATGCCATTGGCGAGTGGAGCTGGCGGGGTCAAAGACCATTTGCCGTTTGAATCAGCAGTAATCCCAGCATCTTTTGCCAAGACATAAGTTTTTTTAGCAAGTGACACTGAAAGCGTGCGGCCAGCATCGGCTTCCCAGTTACCAGTTATGGTTGGGCTTGCTGAAGTATAAGTTGCAGCATCAACAGTAGGTGCTGCCACTGGCTTTGGCGGCGGCGGAACTACCGCATCGGGCTTTGGCTCTGGAACAACAATTGCGGCCTTGGCAACAAATGTTGAAATATTGCCAACCACGTCGTTCACAGCGAAATCAACATCATAAGTGCCGGGAACCAAATTCGCCGGTGCGGCAAAAGAGAAGTTCCCTTTGCCGTCAGATGTCAGTTCTTTATCGGTATTGAGCGCATAGGTTTTGCCACCAAGCTTAGCAGCAAGTCCAACGGCATCGCCTTCTGGCCAGGTTCCCGTTACAGGATAAGGCCAAACCGCATCCATTGGCGGCGGTGCAATAACAGGCAAGGCCGGAACAACGGTGTCGATAACAACCTTCGCGGGCTGCGCTGCGGCGACTGGTGGGTTGACGCCATCAGAAACTTCGGCGGTCACCGCATATTCGCCATCTGGCAAAGCGGCAGGCTTTAATGACCAAATACCAGCAGCAGACGTCAGCTCAGGGGCTGTTCCCAGCGCATAAGCAGTGTCAGCGACTTTAACGGTCAATGTTTTCGCAAGACCTTCTGGCCATGTTCCCTTGATTTCAGGGGCAGCCAAGTTGGTCGAAATTGATTCAACAGTTGGTGGCGCTAATACTATTGGCTCAACAACGCGGCTGCCATTTGCGGTTACGGTCCGAACGCCATAAGTGCCTTTAACAGCACTTACTGCGGCGTCGATGGCGGCTTGGCTGGTGGCGTCACCGGCTATATTATAGTCGCGGCCATCTTTGGTGACGGCGGCCCACGAGGCGCCGCTGGCCGTCAATGCGCTGGTTGCCCGCGCTGAGATATCATCTGTGACTGATCCAGTTTGTAACCAGCCAGCGGCCAAAAACGGCAGTCCTGCACCAATAACACCCCATGGAACCCATTTCTTTGGTCGCCATTCATACATCGTAAACCCCCACCCTTATTAATGTGTCTCTTCGCGCCATAGCATGATAACTGTTGTTTCTGCTATGAATTATTATTGACATAGACCGAATCTTAACGGTTTTTCAACGGATTCCTTTATTGCCTTGCTGGAACATCCACAGGACTGTTGCAGTTGCGCCACAGGGTGGGGAATTATCATGCAAACTGACCAATATGCGTTGACCTTAATAGAGAGAACGATCAGAACAACCTTGTGTTCGACGACTCGGGCATCGCCTTCCCTCAACCAATGCAGGGGGATCGGGGGGCTTTTACTCCAGAGAATTTTTTGGGAGACTACAAAATGAAGA
>JAYUOP010000133.1:0-27190 GCA_043760745.1 Hyphomicrobiales bacterium | reverse complement strand
GGGTTGATGTCCCCGTTGTAGGCGATGTCGCCCACGCGCTGGAAGATATGATCCGGGTTTGGAAGTCGAAATCCTATGCGCTGGACAAGAAGGATATGGAGTCTTGGTGGGCAGAGCTCAACCATTGGCGCGCCCGCGATTGTTTGAAATATAAGCCGAACAAAGATGTGATCATGCCGCAATACGCTATTCAGCGGCTCTATGAATTGACCAAAGATCGCGATGTTTATATCACCACGGAAGTTGGTCAGCATCAAATGTGGGCGGCGCAATTTTTCCATTTCCAAGAGCCGCATCGCTGGATGACGTCCGGTGGATTAGGCACCATGGGTTATGGCCTGCCAGCGGCGGTCGGCGTGCAAGTGGCGCACCCAAAATCTCTGGTGATTGATATTGCAGGCGATGCTTCTATTCAAATGTGCATTCAGGAAATGAGCACCGCCATTCAATATCGTTTGCCGGTTAAGATTTTCATTTTGAATAATCAGTATATGGGCATGGTGCGGCAGTGGCAGCAGCTTCTGCATGGTAACCGGATGAGCGAAAGTTATTCCGAAGCCTTGCCAGATTTTGTCAAGCTAGCAGAGGCTTATGGCGGTCATGGTATTCGCTGCGAAAAGCCCGGTGAGCTAGATGATAAGATTATGGAAATGATCAACTCGCCGCTCCCGGTTATATTTGACTGCCGGGTTTCGAATTTGACGAATTGCTTCCCAATGATCCCGTCGGGCAAGGCGCATAATGAAATGTTGCTCGGCGAAGATGTGAGTGACGAACAAGTGGGCAGCGCTATTGATGCTGCCGGCAAGCAATTGGTTTGAGGAGAAAAATATGAACAAGCATCTCGCCCCATCGGGCTCCGCCTATTTCCTCGATACCTCGGCCAAGGTCATTGAAACCCACACGCTGGCCGTGGTCGCGGATAACGAACCCGGTGTCCTGGCTCGGATCATCGGCTTGTTTGCGGGGCGTGGTTACAACATTGACTCGCTTACCGTTTCAGAAACCATCCACGACAAACACGTCTCGCGGTTTACCATCGTGACCTCGGGAACGCTTGCGGTTCTCACTCAAATCAAGCATCAGCTGGAGCGCATGGTTCCCGTGCACTCCGTCGCTGATCTCACCGTGCAAGGCAATTCCATCGCACGGGAACTCGCCATGGTGAAAGTTGCCGGAACCGGCGAAAAGCGCATGGAAGCTTTAAGGCTGGCTGATGCTTTTCGCGCCCGCGTAATCGATGCTTCGACTGAAAGTTTCATTTTCGAAATCACGGGGAAACCTGACAAGGTTGATCAATTCATCTCACTGATGGTTCCTGTAGGGTTAGTCGAAGTCGCAAGAACAGGTGTTGCTGGGATCAGTCGCGGTGCGGAGGGGATGAAGGTTTGAGGGGTCTCAGAGACGACTTCTGGTAATCCAATTAGATTGTTATCCGTAACTTGACACCAGACAGTCTTCTGTTTACTTTGTAAGTATGCGAATTCGTAATGTTGTTCACAAAGGATTGCGGAACCTCATTGAAAGCGATGAGCGGTCTGGTGTACCTGCTGTCGTTGTGGATAAAATTCGTCGAATTGTCTTGTTTCTGCAAGATATGCAGCACGAAGACGAACTGCGCACCATTCCAAGCTGGAAGGCGCATTTGTTAACTGGCAATCGCAAAGGCGTTTGGAGCCTACTGGTCACGAAGAATTGGCGCATTACATTTCGTATTGACGGCCGAGACATCGAGATTATTGATCTCAATTTTGAGGACTATCATTAGGAGGATGTTATGAGTGGTGAATTGGGTCTGAGATTGAAAAACCCGCCTCATGTTGGTGGCTTCATTCGCCATGAAATTGTTGACGCTATTCCATTATCGGTTACCGATGCCGCTAAGGCACTAGGTGTGACCCGGCCAGCGCTTTCTGCCTTGCTCAACGAACATGTTGATCTCTCACCAGAAATGGCACTCCGCATTGAGAAAGCTTTCGGTGTTTCGATGGATACGCTGATGCGAATGCAAAATAGTTATGTTATCGCCCGTACACGCAAAACTGAAAAGCAAATCAAAGTGAAAGCCTTTGTGCCCAAATTGCAAGTTGCTTGACGAGGACTTGGCTGCAATCATGATTGGAAAATGGAGACATTCTCTATTGGGGAGGATAGGGAAATATAGGGGACGCTTCCCTTTGTTTGGGAAATATAGGGGACGCTTCCCTTTGTTTTGCAAAATTTCATGTTGTGTCGGACGGGTTTTGTTTGGTGGGAAGAAAGGCGATCTTTGCGAAAGTTGCTTGCTTATGAGCAATTACTGTTATCTTAATTCCTGTTTCATTCTATTGCTGAATGGAGGAGGAAATTGGTCTGTTGGACTGGAGCCGCGCTATTGAAATCACCCGTCTTGCACTGGTTTCGGTGCCTGTGCATTTAACTCTGCATTTCTGATTAGATAGAAAAATCGGCCCACTGCGTCAGTGATAGAGGAAATAGAAGAAATGGCGCTCGAAATTTATTGAATTACCGCCCGGCTTATCCTTTGGCGCAGTCGCGATTTGTTTGGGGGGGGGCGCATGGGGAAAGTTTGTGTTGCGTATTGATAATGGCGCTACTCGATAATTTAATTGAGCCGGCAAATCCAATTGGCCGAATACACGTAATCTATTTATAGAATTTTGAAAGTGCCAATGAGATGTTGAATAAAATAATGAGCTCCGTGGTTCATGCTTGGAATTACTTATTCAATCATGAGGTGAGCCCGCTGCGTAATATTCCTGATGTTGGGGTCAGGCATTATGTTTTGCAGGCTTTGGGTTTGATGTGGGCTGTTGCTTTTGGGTTGGCCATTGGCAGCTACACATTTCTCGCATTCAGTGTGGTTGGCCACATCATACTCATTGCGGCCGCTGCCATCACCGTTATTACATTTACGACCGCTGCGAAACGGCCACAAGCATTTGGTCGAATGTCGGGTCGTCGCCGTGATGGCGAGCACGAATAAGCTGTCGTTCTTATGTTTTTTGACGATGGGGAAAGATAGGGGACGCTTATTTTTGGTTTGCAAAACCTTATGTTGGACCGGTTTTGTTTGGTGAAAAGAGAGGCGATCTTTGCGAAAGTTGTTCGCATACGAGCATTTTTGATATTGACTAAGTTCATGCTTTGTTCTACTGAGGTTGGTAGGAGAAACCGCGCCGCATGGACTGGAACCGCGCTATTGAAATCAACCGTCTGGCACTGACCCGCATCGTGGGGGAGTTGATTGCGATGTTGGGCGTGGTGAGTGTGTTGGCGTTGCAGCGCATGTTGCGTGCCGCAGAGTCGGCATTACGGCGCTTGATTGTGATTGCAGCCCACGGCCTATTGGCGAAACCAATTGCATCGCGCCCGCTGCCGAAAGGGCTGGTCATCGGAGGCTTGGGTAATGGGCGAAAGTCTTTTCGGCTCTTTGATACGCGGAAAGATTTCGGCTTCATCACACCGCAAAATCCACTCATCTTGATGGTCAAAACCCACACCCGAAATCCGTTTAATCCCTTTGATCAAATGTATTGGCGACAAGTTCCAAAAACGACGAACCCTGAGGAAAACCTCTCACGCCGTCTCACCGCCCTGAAACACGCCCTCGAAACCATCCCGCGGCAAGCCATTCGTCTGGTCCGCTGGCAAGCCAAGCGCAGGAGGCTGCCAAATCCCAAATTTACGTCCCCCTTGCGCCCTGGCCTTCCACCCGGCCACCGCGCCAAACCCAAACTGGAAATCGATTACATCCTCAAAGAATGCCATGGCTTGGCATGGGATGTGGGATACAGAAATTCATCTTAGGGCACCGTGCTAAAAATAGAGAACGACCTCGAGGTGTTTATGGCATTACGGTGCCAGTGAATTCAACTTGCCCTCTCCAGAAGCAAAGTCGTTATGTAGCTTCCGAACTACTTCAACTCCATCTTATCGCAATACCCAGCTGACACTTTCTCCAATGCGAAGATGCCGTTCGCTGCGCCTTTTTCGATGTCAGCGCTGACGATGCCGCTCATAGCTTCTTCGGGAACGCGAATGTTGGTGAGCAAGGTGAGTTTCATGCCTTTAGGGGTAGGGTCGAGCTGCAGGAGTTCGCCAGCATTGTCGGTTTTGCAGAGTTGGCTTTTTCCTTTGGGAGTGCAAGTGAGGGCAGAAAAGAACAAAGCTGTGTCGAACATGAGCTTGATGGTTAGCATGTCCATATCTTCTTCGCCGTTGCCGGTCTGCCCCAATTGCACTTGCACACCATCAACAATTTGCGCTGCCGATAATTCAGCATCAGAATAAACGCGCTGATAACAGCCTTTGAAGGCGGCTGAAGCGGGAGTGGCCGTGACCATTAAAAGTGTTGAAAATGAAATCATCAAGAGACGCATGGTGTTTTCTCCTTGCAGTTGTTGTTTCAGAGTGGTTTCAAAGGTTCAAACTGGTCTGATATTATTTCCTTAAACCGGACTTTTCGCCAAGCCAATTCTGCTCTAGATTTTGTGTCATGAGTTGCAAATTATCAGTGAATGTAAATGCGATTGCTTATCTGCGCAATCGGCGAGATGTGCCTTGGCCATCCGTTGAAGGGATCGGGCGGATTGCATTGCAGGCGGGTGCGGTGGGCTTGACGGTTCATCCGCGCCCTGATCAGCGGCATATTCGAGATGGCGATGTTCCGGTTTTGCGCGATCTGTTGCGTAATGATTTTCCGGATCGGGAATTTAATATTGAGGGCTATCCCGACGAGCGATTTTTGATGCTGTGCGAAGCCAATTTGCCGGATCAAGTAACACTGGTTCCGGATAAGCCGGGGCAGAGCACGTCTGATCATGGCTGGGATTTTTCTGCTGATAGCATGCTGTTGAAGCAAGCTATTGCCCGATTACAAAAGTCTAAAATGCGCGTGGCGCTATTTGTAGATCCTAATCCAGCGCAGCCCGAACAGGCCAGGCAAACTGGCGCTGACCGGATTGAGATTTTCACTGGGCCTTATGGCGGTGCGCTTGATCCCAAACTTATGAAAATTGAATTTGCCAAAGTTGTAGCCACTGGCGAAGCGGCGGCGCGGTTTGGGATTGGGCTGAACGCGGGCCATGATTTGACGCGGGAAAATCTGCCGCGTTTGGTTTGGGCTTTGCCAAACCTAAAAGAAGTGTCAATCGGCCACGCGGTGATTGGTGATGCCATGACTTTCGGAATGGCAGAAACTGTGCGACTATTCCGAGATGCAATCGGCGACAGATAATTTATGAAGCGACTGAGTATTGGCATAGCAGGCGCTGGCCCCGGCGGACTTGCGGCTGCTTTGGCGTTGAAGCGGGCAGGGCATGATGTCATCGTGTTTGATCAATTTGATCAACCGAAGCCACTGGGATCTGGGTTGATCTTGCAGCCGACGGGCTTAGCGGTTCTTGATTGGCTTGACCTTGGCGCCCGGATGCGGGGGCTTGGTGCCAGGATTGATCGACTTTATGGCAAAGCGGGAAATCGTGTTGTTCTTGATGTCGGTTATGCGGCACTTGGGGATGCGCGGGGATTTGCAGTGCACCGAGCAGGGCTGTTCAATGTGCTGTATGATGCGGTTTTGGCGGCTGGTATTGAAGTTAGAAAAAACCGTCAGATCAAAGATATAGACGCGCATTCTCTGATAATGATTCAAGGCGAACGCGCCGGACCATTTGATTTGATTGTTGATGCTTTGGGATCCCGCTCGCCACTGATCCCACATGCCAGTGGGCCGGATTATCGCAACCGGTTAGATTATGGTGCGCTATGGGCCAGCCTGCCTTGGCCGGGAGAGCCGTTTGCCGCGAATGCCTTAGAACAGCGCTATTACCGCGCTAGCGTTATGACCGGCGTATTGCCAGTTGGAAAACATCATGAAAATGCTGACCGCCAAGCGGCGTTTTTCTGGAGTTTGAAATCGCAGGATTTTGCCTTGTGGCAGAAGAAGGGGTTGGAAACTTGGAAATCAGACGTTCGCGATTTGTGGCCAGAAACATCTCAGCTTTTAGACACCATTACTTCTGCCAATCAATTGACCATGGCGAGTTATGACCATCACACGCTCTCTTTGCCCTATGGCAATCGCCTTGTGTTTATTGGCGACAGTGCACATTCTACTTCGCCGCAATTGGGGCAGGGCGCCAATATGGCGCTGCTTGATGTGATGGCTTTGACGAAGGCTTTAGAACGCAATTCGGATCTGCCGACAGCGCTTGCGGTCTATGCCAAAGCGCGGCGGTTTCATGTTAAATTGTATCAGGCGCTCTCCCTCGTGTTTACACCGTTTTATCAATCTGATTCTGCATTGTTGCCGATACTGCGCGACTATTTGGTCGCTGGGACCAGTCGTCTGCCGCCGATACAGCGCTTGCTTGCTCGGATTGTTGCTGGGCAATTGGGACTTGCATAGTCCCCATGCTTATTCTGACTTGCCTTAATCCCGCCACAAGGGTATTTGGCCTTCAAAGTTTATAACAAGGATAAGACACATGCGCGTTTATTATGACCGGGATGCTGACGTTAATCTGATCAAGGGCAAGAAAGTAGTCATCGTTGGCTATGGCAGCCAAGGCCGCGCCCACACTTTGAACCTCAAGGATTCAGGTGCAAAGCATTTGGTTGTTGCTCTTAAAGCTGGCTCGCCAACAATTGCCAAGGCAGAAGCTGATGGCCTGAAGGTCATGACTGTTGCTGAAGCTGCGGCTTGGGGTGATTTGTTGATGATGGCAACGCCTGATGAATTGCAAGCTGACATTTACAAAAACGATATTGCGCCAAACATTCGCGACGGCGCTGCCATTGCTTTCGCCCATGGTCTCAATGTGCATTATGGTTTGATCGAACCGAAGAAAACCGTTGACGTTGTGATGATCGCGCCAAAAGGCCCAGGGCACACTGTGCGCGGCGAATATCAAAAGGGCGGCGGCGTTCCTTGCTTGATCGCTATTCATCAAGATGCTTCCGGCAATGCCCATGATCTTGCTTTGTCTTACGCGTCTGGTGTTGGCGGCGGTCGCTCTGGCGTTATCGAAACCACTTTCAAAGAAGAATGCGAAACCGATTTGTTCGGCGAGCAAGTTGTTCTCTGCGGTGGTTTGGTTGAACTCATTCGCGCTGGCTTTGAAACCTTGGTCGAAGCTGGTTACGCACCAGAAATGGCATATTTTGAATGCTTGCATGAAGTAAAGCTGATCGTCGATTTGATCTACGAAGGCGGCATTGCCAACATGAACTATTCGATCTCGAACACTGCCGAATGGGGCGAATATGTTTCGGGCCCACGGATCATCACTTCGGAAACCAAAGCTGAAATGAAGCGCGTATTGAATGATATTCAATCCGGCAAATTTACGTCAGACTGGATGCAAGAATACCGCGCTGGTGCCTCCCGCTTCAAAGCCATCCGCCGCAACAACGACAATCACCAGATTGAAGCCGTTGGCGCAAAACTCCGCGAGATGATGCCGTGGATTGCGAAGAACAAGCTGGTGGACAAGGGGCGGAATTGAGTTTGGTGGGAAGCGGTTATGTCACCGCGAGAGTTGGCTGTCCTTCATCCACGTCTTTATCATCTGACAAATGTGGATTCGTGGGCATTAATTTCAAAGATTGGACTACTATCTACAGTGGAACTTCTGAAAAAATTTGAAGTTGATCAAACTCGTTTCGCCGAGCTTACGAAAATGCGGCGATCAAAATGTGTAAACTTAAACCATAAATTCTACGGGAACATTCAGATTTCTGATAACCTGCCGTTGAGCGAAAAGAAGCTTCTTAACTGTTTGGACGATGGCCTTCACCCTTCCCAATGGTTGGAAATGCTTAATTCTCGGGTATTTTTTTGGGTGGATCGGAAGAAAGTCGATGGATTGTCCAAGTCTAGAGGCGGTAGTGTCAGAAACCTAGAGTTACTTGAGTTTGACACATTTTCACTGGTTTCAAACAATTTTCACAAGACAGAAATCACGCCTTTTAATACAGGGAACACCAATCATACCGCTGCACGACGTGGAATCGAAACGTTCAGTCGGCTTGCCGAAGTCTGTTACAAAGATTGGAGACGTAAACGGATGAAAAAGAAACCCGACAACATTGCTGAAATCTCCATTGTTGACGGCATCACCGATGTGTCCAAATATCTGGTGTCGCGAGTAATTGTTTCTTAAACCAACTCCACCCGCAAACTCTTCCCCACAGCATTCGCCGCTTTTTGCATCGTGGCCAACGTCACGTTGCCTGACTTGGGATCCAGCAGGCGGTCCAGTTGGGCGCGGCTGGTGTTCATGGCTTCGGCCATTTTGACTTTGCTGAGTTTTTTCTTTTTCATTTCTTTTTCCAGAAGCCACACAATGCGCTCTTTCGTGACGATTGTACTCAACTCATCAAAAGTGCCGTCTTCTTCAAGAAGCTCGTTCAGTGTTGTGCGCTTTGTTACGTTGGCTTTCATGATTGCATTTCCTTCATTCGTCTAATTGCCAGTTCTAATTCGTCTTGAAGTGTCTTTTGTGTTTTTTTAATAAAACCATTCACAACACAGATATCTGAAGCCCACATAAAAAATAAAATACGCGAAATCCGATTGTCGGAAAGACTGCATCTGACTTCCCACAACCCTTTGCCCAAAGATTTGCAAACAGGCATTCCTATTGGCCAATTCTCCTGTACGCGCAGCAAGGCCAAACCAATTACTTCTCGATCTTGCTTGTTGAACTCTCTAAACCAATTTACGACTGGATCATTGCCGGACGCCGTTTTGTAGAATTTTACTTGCAACATGTTTACGTCTCTGGACGAGACGTTCGTACCATATTAGGTACATCATAACAACTGTTAACTTGGAACTTGGAGTGAGTAGTTTATCGGTTTTTTGCTTTTCTGACCTTCACTCCAAACACCCGCTCAACTTCCACATTTCTGTCGGCAGCAGCTCTCTTGGTTCTAATCCGGCGTACCAGAGTTGGGAGCCTAAGGTTGGGGTGAAGATATAGGCCGGGGCGGAATCGCCGGTTTGGGGCAGTGGGAGGGGCTTTAGTGCGGCGTCGAAAAAGTAGATGGCCGGATCATCACCTTCGAGCGGTTTGGCATCAAGGGGCACGAGGTAGAATGTTTCGTAGCCGTTTGAGGCGGTGAATTCATAAGCGGAGCTGCGGGTTGGGGTTGTTAATGTGAGGCCGAGTTCGCTCCAGGCTTTGGGTTCTTTGACTTTATCAAAGCGCAGCGAAAAGCCAGATTTAGAGATTGGCGCATAAGTGGCGAGGTCTGCGGGACAGGCCGCAAAGACCAAAGGCGAGGATAACAGATAAAGCGCTAAAGCAAGTGTCTTCCGAAGCATGAACAATCCCGTTTTATGTGAATGCCTTATTGGTTTGGGAGACCATTGTGTCAAACTTAGGTATTCAATAAAGCAGATTAGCGACAGCGGCTGGACGGGCTGTGATGCGACTGTCCATTTGTTCTAGAAATGGCTCCGGCCCAATCTTTCCTCCCTCTAGCCAAGCGATTTTGGTTTTTACAAAGCTAGAAAGCACGTCAATTTCTTTGGCTTTTGCGCGTAATGCAATAAGGCGATCGCTGAGAACCTCAACAAATCGCGCATTGCTCAAGCCCTTGGTTTCACGCTCTTTGCGCAATGCCACTAACTCTCGAATCGTAAAACCAAGTAGTTGAGCCACGTTGATAAGGCGGGCGTATTCGACATCTTCGGATGTTGAAAATATGATAGCGATTGGACCCAACTTCTGGTCTCAGTAGTTTCTTTTTGACGTAAAACCTAACGGTATCCGTTGTTAGACCGACAGCATGGGCGAACTCTGAAATTTGCATAGCTCATCTCTTGACCCTGGAGTTAGGTCCAAGATTATAGACTTCATTTTGCGAAAATGAAACAGGGGTACTTGATTTGAAGACGGCGTTCGTAACAGGCGCTTCCGCTGGCATTGGTGCCGCTACGGCGAAGCAATTGTTAATAGATGGCTATAAGGTTTACGCAGGCGCACGCCGCATAGATCAGATGGCGGAGCTTGCGGCCTTAGGTGCTAGACTACTGAGATTAGATCTAACTGATGATGGGTCCATTGTTTCATGCATGGCCACTATTCGCTCAGAAGCGCGAAGGTTAGACGTGCTGGTCAATAATGCGGGCTACGGACTTTATGGCGCGGTTGAAGATGTGCCAATGCAAGACGTGCGGCGACAATTTGAAGTAAATTTATTCGGGGCAGCGCGGCTTATCCAGCTCGCCGCCCCAATCATGCGGGCGCAAGGACAAGGAACAATTATCAATATTGCTGCTGTGCGAAACATGAAAAGTGAAGCCTTTACGAGTTGGTATCAAGCCTCAAAATTTGCTTTGATAGGGCTCAGCAAAAATCTGAAAATAGAGCTTGAGCCATTTGGTGTTCGCGTTTTGGTTTTAAACCCGGACGCCGCTGAAACGGATTGGCATCGCAATGCCCGGTGCAGTTTGGTGTAATATTCGCATGATGGTGATTTTGCTGCTGCCGCCAATGATGTCGTACTCGCTCAAGAAAATGACGAAATGCTGAACCGTTATCTGCCACCTAGTGCAGTCGCAAAACTTGTGTCGCAAATGATTTCAGATGTAGAGGATGTAGAAATTTCGGCAGTTGCTTGATCGAAAAACCTACTTAATCATGACCGTGGCGTAAGAATCTGCGTCGTAGTATTACTATGAGCATCGGTACCATGAATCTGCGGCGAAATCGGTTTTTGAGGGTTCGAAATTTGCGTTGGAGCAAATTTTCAGCAGCAGGTTTTCCGGTTTGAGGCACATCAGATTGACTGCCGCTGGCACTCCAAACGAGTGGCGATACAATTGCAGAGCGCAGGCCAAACACATCTTGGTATACGCTATAGTGATCACTTGGAAACCAGTATGGTTGCGCTTTTAGACAGGTTTTGGCGGCGTTTAATGTTACAATCTGCGCTACATTGCCCCAGAGTTGACCAGTGTAGATGCTACGATCGTGCAATTTATTCCCGGTATTTCTGACACGATGAGGTGGATCAATTGCAGGATCGTGATTGGCTCCGAGGCGTAAGAAATCATAACCCATTTCTGCAACGTCGACCTTCAGAAACCGTTCGTCCCAGCTTGAGATGACGGCATCATCTTCTAATATCAAAGCTTGGCCAATGTTTTCTGAAACCATTCGCGCCCAAATTTTCTGGTGGCTCAAAAAATTTCCAATAAAGCCAAGACCCAAAGTATTTGGACTGTAAATTTTTGCTGCCAGCGTCCGACGATATTGTGCAATCTCCGGGTTAGCGGCAGCATCAATAGCTTCGATGCGTTCGAAAGTTAATCCGTGATTGGCAAGATCGGCCGTAATCTGGGATAAGCGGTCTTCTCGGCGTTTGAGATTTATGACGAATATTTTCATGGGCTAAATCAATAAACCAAACAAAATTTTTCGATAGGTTTTTCTATCTATTCTGCGGTATTGAGAGCAACCTTATTTTCAACGGGATAGGTTAGTCACCATGAGCCTCGACAGTGATATTGCGCAATTGAAACTGCAAGAAGAGCGGCTGGTGTTTTCGCGCTTTGATGAGGCGGACGCTTGGGCGCTAGGGTCGCTGATGCGGGATGCAGCGCGCGATCAAAAGTTGGGGTTAGTTATTGATATTCGCATTGCTGGGCGGCCACTGTTTTATACCGCTTTGCCGGGCACGGCAGCCGATAATCCGGAGTGGGTTCGGCGGAAAATCAATGTGGTGATGCGGTTACATCGCAGCTCATATTTAGTAGGTCGAGAGATTGCAAAATCGGGGCGTTCATTAGATGAGTTGTTTGGCGTAAACCCTATTGATGTAGCGCCGCACGGTGGAGCCTTTCCAATTAGAATTAAAAACGTTGGCGTCGTCGGCACAATTAGTGTTTCAGGAATTCCGCAACGTGAAGATCATAACTTTGTTGTACGTTGCATTTGTGAATTTCTGAAACTGCCGTTTGCTGAAATTGCCCTTGCCAAAGAGACTGAATAATACTGATGGATTTATGGTTTTGGTTTTGTGCAATTTTGGCCTCTTTTGCGGTTGGTGTGTCTAAGGGGGGATTGCCAGGGGTTGGCGTTTTGGGTGTGCCGATTTTAGCGCAAGCCGTTTCGCCAGTTGTTGCGGCTGGATTGTTATTGCCAATCTTGCTGACAAGTGATGTTTACGGTTTATGGATTTATCGCAAAGAATATGACCTTCGAAACATAAAGATTATTGTGCCTGCTGCAACCATTGGTATCGCTTTAGGGTGGGCTACGGCATCGATTACCAGTGATGACCTCGTAAAGTTTATGGTTGGCGCAATTGGGCTATCTTATTTTGTGGATATGCTTTTGAAAAAACGCCGGGTAGTAGCACCAAAAACGGCTGATGTTCCTCGCGGTTTATTTTGGGGTAGCATTGCCGGGTTTACAAGTTTTGTGGCCCATGCTGGCGCACCACCATACCAAATGTTTGTATTGCCGCAAAAGCTCGATAAAATGGTTTATGCTGGCACAGCAACAATCGTTTTTGCGATGATAAATCTGATCAAAGTTCCGCCTTATTGGATGCTTGGACAGATCAATTTGGGAAGCTTAGAAATTTGCTTGAAGCTCACGCCTTTTGCATTGGCGGGTGCATTTTTAGGTTACAGGTTAATCAAAATTATCCATGAAAAAATGTTTTTTCGATTTGTTGAGGTCTCGCTTTTTGCGCTGTCTTTGAAATTGCTTTGGGATGCGCTTACCTGATTGACATGAGGCTAGCTCATCTGCCATCTTTGCATTCGGGGCTATTCTGACGGAGTTGAGGCGCATGTCTTTTCGTTTGGCCATTTTTGCATTCTTCATTTTTTTGATTTCTTTTATGCCTCTGCGTGCGGCCGATGAAGGCGCGCGCGTGGTCTTGGTGCTTGATGCGTCTGGCTCGATGTGGGGCCAGATTGACGGCAAGACCAAAATGGAAATTGCCAAAGAGGTTGTTGGTAAAGTTGTTAACAATTGGAAGCCTTCGGACGAGCTTGGTCTAGTCGCTTATGGCCATCGCGAAAAAGGTTCTTGTACCGATATTGAAGTTGTGCGCGAAGCAGGATTGCTGAATGCCACAAGCTATATGGATGCTGTGAACGCCCTTAATCCAAAAGGCAAAACACCTATGACGGCTGCGGTTCGCATGGCCGCAGAATCACTTAAATTTACAGAAAAGAAAGCCACGGTTATTCTCGTTTCGGACGGCATTGAAACATGCGAACCGGATCCCTGTGCTGTTGCTGCGGAACTCGAAAAATTAGGTGTGGAGCTTACCGTTCATACCGTAGGCTTTGGTTTGGATAATCAAGGAGCCGTTGCTCAGTTGAAGTGTTTGGCTGAAAAAACCGGTGGTACTTCGACGACTGCGAGCAATGCAAAAGAGCTAGAAGATGCGCTGAACAAAACCGTTGCAACCGCGCCTCCTCCGTCACCACCACCGAAAAAGGAAGCTATTGAGTTCAATTTACTTGGTCATGTTATGATGGCGGAAGGCGTAGAGTTGCCAAAAAAATTTAGCCAGCCAACGTGGCAATTTTACAAATCTGTTTCTGGTGAAAAAGGTGAGTCAGTGGGTGTAGAGTACAAAACCCTCGTCAAACTCAATGTACCAGAAGCCGGGGATTACATCGCTCATATTGTTGCGGATAACGCAGTTCTGGATGTGCCGTTCAAAATTGAGAATGGCAAAGCGACCGAATTGAATGTCAGTTTGGAAGCTGGGATTGTTAAGTTCACTGGCTTCATGGATGATGCCACACCGATCAATGACGAAGGTGCTGCTTGGGCTTTGTTTGATGTGGCAGGTAGCAGTTCATCAACGAATTATGGCTCTACAACTACATTCCTGACCAATGCGGGAACACGAAAAGTTACGCTTGCGTTGGGCACAGCGAAAGTTGAGCGCGACATTCAGTTTGTTGCAGGAAAAACCACAGAAGAAAAAATGTCACTTGGTGCGGGATTAATTGAGGTCAGCGGGTTCTTTACTGCTGGCGGGCAAAAGGTAACTGATGGAGCCTCTATTGAACTGCGAAAAGGCGAGGCAGATCTTGATGGCAAGCATGAGTGGATTGGCACTGAGTATGGACCAACCGTCAAATTCAAAGCTCCAGCGGGCAAGTATCGACTTGTGCTTATTCAAGATTATGCAAGTGCGACGACTGATGTTGTGTTGAATCCTGGAGCGGTTTTGAAAACTGAAATTGTTGTGAATGCAGGGTATCTTGCTATTCAAAGTCCAGCCGATTCTACGATTGTTGTTTATACGGCCGAGAAGGATTTGGCAGGAAATCGCACATATCTTGCGACCGACTATGGTGTGTTGAATAAGGCTTTTAGCGCTGGCAAATATTATGTTGCTGTTGCTGGAAAGGATGGTGCGGAAATTGGTGCTAAAGAGTTTGAAGTAAAAGCGGGCGCACGAACGGAAGGTAACATTCCTTAAGCCGCTACAATCGAGACAATAAAACCATTGCGAATTGGGGTCAGGGCTCATTATGCTCCGCCCTCATGAAACTTAAATTTTACACACTCGATGTTTTTACAGATCGTAAATTTGGTGGCAATCCTTTAGCCGTTGTGATGGATGCAGATCATCTGTCCACGGAGCAAATGCAAACCATCACGAAAGAGTTTAATCTTTCTGAGACAACTTTTGTGATAAGGCCGGATAATCCCGCACATTCAGCAAAAGTGCGGATTTTTTATCCCGGCGGAGAAATGCCATTTGCCGGGCATCCTACATTGGGAACAGCGGCACTTTTGGCTGAACTCAAAAACAAGCCTGGCTGTAGTTTCCAATCGCAGATCATTTTAGAATTACCAGCGGGATTAACGCCGGTTATTGTCAGTCGGGTTGCGGACCGCATCCATGGAATTTTCACTGCCCCGGTTATTCCTACTCATATTGAAGGTCCTCTACCAACTACTAAACAAGTAGCAGCAGCACTTGGTTTGGAGGAAGTAGAGATCGGTTTTGATGGACATGACCTTGCCAACATCATTGGTGGCCCACGCTTTTTTTACGTCCCCGTAAAAACTCTTGGTGCGCTTGCAAAGGCTAAGGTGTGCGAACCAATGTGGACAGACATGCTCTCGCCTCTCGGCCATATGCAAGCGGGATATATTTACACGCGCGGAGGCGATAATTCTAAAACAAGTTTCCGCGCCCGCATGTTTGATCCCGGTGGCGGTATTCCAGAAGACCCAGCAACGGGTTCTGCTACCGCACTCTTTGCGGCCCAATTGCTGACTGCTGAAAACTTGAAGGACGGCAAACACAAATGGCAATTGGAGCAGGGCTATGAAATGGGCCGTCCTTCAGATCTTGCGTTGGAAGCCGATGTGGCCGAAGGTCGACTTACAGCAGTGCGCGTTGGTGGTTTTGCTGTGCGCATGATGGAAGGAAACCTTGAGATATGACTACGGTTTTAATTACGCTGCATCTTACCGTCATAGCAATCGGCATTGGGCTCAGTCTGTCCAACTACATCAACACGCGTTTGGCGCTCAGTAATGGGATGGAATATGCCAAGGGCTTAGGTTTGCAGCGGCGAACGATCGCGCGCATGGGCGATGGCGTTATTGCGTTGATCTGGGCGACTGGTATCGTGTTAATTCTGATGCGCGGTATGGACGGACTTGGCGGCGCATTTCATTTGAAACTTTTATTCGTCGTTGCGCTGACGATTTTTCATGCGTTGGCGCGCCGGGCAGGGGGTAGAATGCAAAAAGTAACAAGTCTAAACTTGTTACCGCGCATGAGCCAAATGATATTGGGTGTTTTCGTTTCTGCAATTGCGGCGTTGATCTGCGCTGAAATTGCTTTTCGCGGCTAATTATTCGATCGAGAGCATCGCCTTGGCTTCAGACGTTACGTCCAAGCCTTCCTCTTCATTGCCAGCGCCGCAAAGCTGTACAGCTTGATTGCGCATATCCTCAGCAGCCACGCGCAAATCAGCGTCGATTTCTTCTGTGCTCAAGGCTGAGTCGATTTTTTGGATGTCATCTTGGCATTGGCCAGCAATTGCCATGTTGCTGGTGATAAAGGTCAATGCTGCGGCGATTAATATGCTTTTCATTGTAATGGTTCCCGGTTGGTTTGTGACTGATGATATGCCCCCGAATCTTGGCCAAACTTAGTCTGATTTGTGCGCAACGCAAAGCGTGGTTAACAGCATCTTGCAACGCCGCTCTGGCTGGGCTACAAATTGCCAATGGTTATTCGCACGCACCTTCTGCTTGAACTCCTTCTTAGCAACCCCTGAGGGTCGACTGGGCGTTTTGCCTTGGCTCTTTGGGGAAAATGACCATTAATAAAATTCCAAATGCTAAGATGTAGAGATTTCCCATCATGATGATTTCCCCAAAAGACAAATACCTTGCATACGCCCAAATCAATTTGACCGACCGGCAATGGCCGTCGAAAACAATCACCAAAGCGCCGATCTGGTGTTCGGTGGATTTGCGCGATGGCAATCAGTCGCTCATTGAACCCATGGGGCATGAACGCAAAATGCGGATGTGGAACTCATTGGTGAAAATGGGGTTCAAGGAAATCGAAATTGGATTTCCTTCGGCTTCGCAGACCGATTTTGATTTCTGCCGTCATTTGATCGACAATAATTGCATTCCAGATGGCGTTACGATTCAGGTTCTGGTGCAATGTCGCGAGGAATTAATCCGGCGTACTTTTGAAGGTATACGCGGGGCAAAGTCTGCCATTGTGCATTTTTACAATTCGACTTCCGAACTGCAGCGCCGCATCGTCTTCCAAAAAGATAGGGCAGGGATTATTGATATTGCCGTTCAAGGTGCGGCACTGATCAAAAAACTTGCTGATGATAGCGGCATGAAAGATCAAATTCGATTTGAATATAGTCCGGAAAGTTTTACCGGAACTGAGATGGATTATGCGGTTGAAATCTGCGAGGCGGTGATGGATGAGATCCAGCCGAGCCCACAGAAGCCGCTGATCTTGAATTTGCCTGCGACTGTGGAAATGTCGACACCAAATATTCATGCTGATCAAATCGAGTGGTTCTGCCGCACAATTAAAAACCGTTCATCGGTCATTATTTCTTTGCATCCCCATAATGATCGGGGCTCCGCAGTTGCGGCCACGGAGTTAGGATTGCTAGCAGGTGCTGACCGCGTTGAAGGCACATTGTTTGGCAATGGCGAGCGGACTGGCAATGTCGATATTATCACCCTAGCTATGAACTTATTCACGCAAGGTGTTGATCCCAAGTTGGATTGTTCGAATATCAATGATCTCGTTCGGATGGCCGAATATTGCAATCAATTGCCTATTCACCCGCGCCACCCATATGCAGGTGAACTGGTGTTCACTGCCTTTAGCGGCTCGCATCAGGACGCTATAAATAAGGGCTTCAAGGCCATGAAGGCTTCGAATAAACCGTTGTGGGAAGTTCCCTACTTGCCGATTGACCCTATGGATTTAGGGAGAAGTTATGAAGCTGTGGTGCGGATTAATTCGCAAAGCGGCAAGGGCGGCGTTGCATATATCTTAGAGACCGAACATGGCATTGAATTGCCGCGCCGCGCCCAGATAGAATTCTCAAAAGTTGTGCAGGCAATCGCCGATGACGAGGGTGTGGAAATGACAGCGGCCAAATTGTGGACCGCATTTGAAACCGAATATCTTGAGGGCAATGGCCGCTATAGTTTCATCGAACACAAAGCCAAATCTGATCATGGCGATCAAGATCTCACTGCAAAAGTGAGCGTAGACGGCAAACACCGCACGATTAACGGTCACGGCAATGGCCCAATCGATGGTTTTGTCGACGCTCTCCGCAAAGATTCTGGTCTTGCCTTTGACATCGCCGACTACCGCGAACACGCCATGGGTCACGGCGCTAACGCTGCCGCTATCGCTTATGTTGAATTGAGACTGGGCGACGGCACGACTTTATACGGCATCGGCGTCGATAAAAACATCGTTGTGGCGAGTTTGATGGCCGTCGTGAGTGGCGTTAATCGGGCGGAGAAGAGGTAGTTACAAAAGACGTGTCGATTGGCCTTGGGCTTTCAAAATAGACACGGCTTCTTTATCAAAAGAAACAAAGGTTTCGCCGCCAAGCCATCTGCCATCATAGGCAATTACGCCATCTGCGAAGTCGCCTCCCGCTAAGAAAACATCCAGTCCAGCAGCAACCGCTAGTCTGTTCATTTCGATGTTTGACGTTGTGATTAATGAATTTATAGCGGCAGCTATGTCAGATTTTGAGAAGTCATAAACCCGTTTTAGAACCCACACGAATTCGCATAAAACAATAAGCGGTATAGCGATGTGAGTAGCTTCTTTCAAAATGCGCCCAGCAATTTTACCTTGCTTGATGTCGTCTTGAACAATGGCTCGTATTAAGACATTGGTATCGACTGTGATTTTCACTTCTCGCCAGACCAAGCTTTAACGCCAACTTGTTTGATCTCTTCAAGGGTAGCGGTTTTTTTGTTACGGTTTGCGAGCAAACCGATAAAATTATTAATGCTGCCTGTGGGGTGTGCCGCCGTCAAAATCCCGCGACCGTCTGGCAACAAATCAAGCTCAATCTTGTCACCTGGCTTGATACCGAGATGCTGGAGCACTTCTTTTTTAAAAGTAACTTGTCCGCGAGATGTGATGGTCAGTGTTGACATCGATTCTGCATTCTCTGAAATTTGTAATCGTGATATAATGCATAAATGCATTACATTCAATTTGAATCTCTAGGGTTGTTAGCCCTAAACAAAAACTCGATATTGTTGCCATCGGGATCCAGGGTGAAAGCGGCGTAGTAGCCGGGGCTGTAGTGGTCGCGGTAGCCGGGTGGGCCGTTGTCTTGGCCGCCGTTTGCGAGGGCCGCATTGTAGGCTGCGATGACCTGTTCGCGAGAGGTTGCTTTGAAACAAATATGGAGTTTTCGTGGGCCGACTTCGCCTTTGAAAATCAAAAGAACAGTGACATCACCAACGCCAAAACCAGCAGAGCCGCTAGGTTCATCGTAGAAGTGTTCGGCAATGCCAAGCTCTGCCAAAGCGTTAAAGAAGAAATTGCCGCTATTGACAATATCGTTGACTGGAAATTCAACGTGATCAAACATAGAGTGCATAGTATCAGAAAAACCGCAGTGTTTCCACTGCAGTTTTTTGTTGAAGATTGCAAAATTTACTTCGGAACTGATACCGCGTTGGTTACGTGGATCACGCCGTTGGATTGGTTTACGTCGGCGATGGTTACTTTGGCGGCTTTGCCGGATTCATCGATGAGATAAACGCCTGACTTTTTTACTTGAACGGTGACAACGTCGCCACTGAGCATTTTCAGGTTAAAGCGGCCGCCGTGCTTGGTGGCTTTGGCAATGATATCGGCTGCACTGAATTTTCCAGCTGCAACATGCGCCGTCAAAATCTTGACGAGTGTGTCCTTGTTTTCTGGCTTCAACAGGGTTTCAACGGTGCCTGCTGGCAACTTGGCGAAGGCGTCATTGGTTGGGGCGAAAACGGTAAAAGGTCCGGGGCCAGAGAGGGCTTCAACGAGGCCTGCTGCCGTAACAGCGGCTACGAGCGTTGTGTGGTCTTTAGAGTTCACTGCATTTTCGATGATGTTTTTATTGTCAAACATAGCAGCACCACCAACTTCAACGGATTCAGCAGAAGCTGAAACGATTGAACCTACAAGTGCCAATGCAACGAACGATGCTTTAAGCGATTTTCCAAACAACATGATTTACTCCTGAAAATAATACCAACCCAGCGCCGATATCTATATACATTACGGAGTGGCGCGCGCGGCTGGTTCATATTGTCTGGATTAATAATTGGTAAGGTTGACGCGTGACACCGAGTGCAATTTAAAACAATCTCTGCTTTGATTTACTCACGAAAAACCCGTGGCCATCTTCATTTACACATTCCAAACCTTTGGTGCTGGATGTGCAGGTAATTGTGGTGAGCGTAATTGATTTTCCGTAGCTGAGTTTGCGGCCATTTGGATCGCGGATAGTGTCGCCGGTGCAACCCATATAAGCGCGCCCAGATTGCGCCACAGAAAAACGGCTGCCCCACTCAAGATCGCAATCGCTTGGGCGGGGTTGTGCGGTTTTTTGATTGCTGCGGTCAATAATTTCGCATTCGACAACATAGGCATTGTCAGCTTCATATCCCGAGCAGTGAATGTTGTTCGACGGCGTGCGAAACGCTTGGCTATCTGCAGCCAAAGCATGAGGGAGGTTTGCAAACAAAACGATAGCAATGACGACGCTGGCTTTCATGATCAATCCCTTGAGTTCAGCCCCCGCATTTTGCACGATCTCATGAACGCCTGTTGCTGACAAGGGGCTCTATCCCCTCTTCATAAAATACCCTAGACAAGCGGAAAGAACCCGCCTAGAACCCGCTCGTTGGCTTTAGCGAAGGCGAGACAACACGTCCTTTTGGGACGGGCGATTAGCTCAGTTGGTAGAGCAGATGACTCTTAATCATCGGGTCGTAGGTTCGAATCCTACATCGCCCACCAAGGGTTTTTTCCTTGTTAGTCTTGAAATCTGGAATCAGGTTCCTACCTCTGGTGTTGTTAACCGGAGGATATTTCATGACACAATCTGCAACTGGACAATTTGAAACGATGACTGATACGAAGTCGGGCAAAAAGCCTTGGTCTTTGTATGAAGTAGGGGCCATGGTCGGCGGTTTCGTAGTGTTTTGGCCGTTGGGCCTTCTCGCTCTATTCTTGAAGTTTAAGAATGGCGAAATGTGGAAGGGATCATCAGCATCAATGGCGCCATGGGCTGGCTGTAATTGGCAAAAAACGGACATGAGTAAGTGGGCCATGAAGGCTGGTTCGTTCTCAAATTCAGGCAATGCAGCGTTTGATGAATACAAGCGCAACGCTTTAGCCCGATTAGAAGCTGAGCGTCGGAAACTTGATGACGAACAACGCGCTTTTGGCGAGCATCTCGCGAAGTTGCGTCAGGCAAAAGATCAAGATGAATTCGATCGCTTTATGGCCGAGCGGAATACGCCTCCAACATCTGAATAAATGACAAGGCCCGAACAAAACATTCGGGCCTTTTTCTTATCGTTGGTCTTGATCTGGTGGCCCCATTGAAGGATCAACGCTGCGCAGGTTTGGGCGGCGTTCGCCAAACACTGCGGGGCGCGGAGGTGGCCGCATTGGAATGGGGGTCGGCAAGAATTCTTCGTTCAATGTTGAGTGCTGATCAAGGTTAGGGACGATGCCTTCTTCAATCAGCAAATCTTGGTTGCCCCCGATGAGTAACAGATGTTCAACCCCATCCCTGCGGATAAGAACCAAGCGCCTTGTTTTATCAACTTCATGGTATTCGCTAATGCCAAGCCTTTGACCACGCCGCCCACGAATGGATTTGTTCAAAAATCGAAATAGCAGCATGCCGATCAACAAAACCGCTGCGATCACCAACGCTATCACAATATAGTTCTTATAAGGTGCAAGAAATTCCATATTCATCCTCAACGCTGGTTGCCGAACCGTTGTGACTTGTATCATATTCTTGTCGACTGAGCACTATTTGATTCAATTTGCTATTTGCACCCGTCAAGGTGAGGCGTGATATTGCAATCAAACACCTTAGTGTGATTCGATAAGATTAGGGCGATGGCTTATAAAATGGCAAACGAACAAAGTAGAGAAATGAGCGCAAAG
The DNA here is from genome assembly GCA_043760745.1 of Hyphomicrobiales bacterium. Classification (GTDB taxonomy): domain Bacteria; phylum Pseudomonadota; class Alphaproteobacteria; order Rhizobiales; family Aestuariivirgaceae; genus Aestuariivirga. Next base: position 5,473 of record JAYUOP010000133.1, on the reverse strand, counting down.
AACGGTGGGCGTTGGCGCGCTCTACTTGCATTGTTACTCGCTATAAGTTTGGCGGCGGCGGTGGCTGGATTGGTTTGGCTGGCCCGCGAAGATATTAAACCTTGGATCATAGGCATTGTCGCGGTCTTTTCTTTCATTGGATTAATGACGTTGTTTTGTCTCATGGCCGGACTGTTGCGGATTGGAGGCCGGGATACTGGGCGACAATTTTTTGATGGCATTTTAGATGCGGTGGACGAAACTTGCGTGGTTGTTGATGGCAAAGGGCGCGCTGTTTATGCCAATGCCAGTTATCTTAAAATTGCTAGTCAGGCTGCCATTGGCAGGCTTGTGGGATTTGATGTTCTTTATGCAAGCTACCCCGATTTTGCTGAGCCGATCTATCAACTCTCGCAAAATGCACGGGATGGCATTGCGGCCCATCGTGAAGTGCGGTTGGCGCCAGGGGCGTCAGCGCCTGGTGCAGATAGCAAGCTTGCTAAATGGCTACGGATTTCTATTGCGCCGGTTGCCGTTGAAGGGCAAAAAAACTTAATGCTGTGGAGCTTGCGCGATATAAGCGATGATCGCGCCAAGCAAGAACAGGCCTTTGCACGCCTGCAGTTTATCATTACCTATTTGGATCATGCACCTGCTGGGTTCTTTTCTACTTTGGCTGATGGCAAAGTTGACTATGTTAACGCGACCCTTGCCGAATGGTTGGGATTGGATTTTGCAAAAGCGCAAGCCGGTGAACTGACTTTACCGCAGGTTATTGGTGAAGATGGAGCGAAAATGCTTTTGGCCATTGCGCCAATTGCCAGCGGTCAGCGAAACGAGCGCTTTCCTCTTGATCTTGTGTCGCGTGCGGGCGTGTCCGAGCCATATGAAATTGTTCATCGCGCAGATTTTGATCCCGACGGTAAAGCATTGCCTTCACGAACTATGGTTCTCAAGCGTTCTTCTGAAAAAAGCGGTGATACTGACCACGATACTTTGGTGCGGTTTGTCAATGCTGCCCCAGTTGGCGTTGCTGAAATTGACAGTAGCGATGTTTTACGAACTGCAAATCCAGCGTATCTGGCACTTTCAAGTCGGGCCCAGCGCGGGGCGATGTTTAGTGACATTGTGCAAGAAGCTGACCGAGCAGGTCTGCAAGCTGCTGTAACACGGGCCAAAGAAACCATTGGTTCAATCGAAGTGTTTGATGCTTCATTGTCCGATCACAAAAAGTCAAAAGACATTCAATTCACCTTGGCAAGAATTAATGGAACAGAAGCAGGACTTGTGGTTTTTGCAGTTGATAAAACGGAAAGTAAAGCGCTTGAAGTTCAATTAGCACAGAGTCAAAAGATGCAAGCTGTTGGGGAATTGGCGAGCGGCATTGCGCATGATTTTAACAACGTGCTTACGCCTATCATAGGATTTGCAGATTTGCTGCTGGCAAAAATGCGGCCCACGGATCCGGCATTTGCTGATATCATGAATATCAAGCAAAATGCCAATCGGGCTGCGAATTTGGTCCGGCAGTTGTTAGCGTTTTCGCGCAAGCAAACCTTGCAACCAAAGGTCCATTCTTTGACCGAGGCTATGTCAGAGCTTGGAAACTTGCTTGATCGCGTGTTGGGTGAAAAAACTGAACTTATTATAAATCATGATCGCGATCTTGGTTTGGTATTGGTGGATATTCATCAATTTGAGCAGGTCATTATTAATCTTGCGGTGAATGCGCGCGATGCAATGCCGAAAGGTGGCAAGTTAAAAGTTCGGACTTACAATCTTTCTGCGGAGCAATCGCGACCATATCTGCAAGCCCCCATGCGAGAGGCGGAGTATGTAGTTTGCGAAGTTGAAGACACGGGCAGTGGAATTCCGCCCGAAATTTTGCAAAAAATTTGGGAACCATTTTTCTCAACCAAAGAAGTGGGCAAGGGAACTGGCCTTGGCCTGTCAATGGTCTATGGTATTGTAAAGCAAACTGGCGGCTACATTTTCTGTGACAGCGAAGTTGGTCGTGGAACTATTTTCAGAATATTCTTGCCACGGCATTATCCTGCTGTTGTGCCTGATGCGCCTAAAGTTGCAACAACAGAAGCAGTCGCAAAGCGCAGGGATATGACCGGCAATGGTCGCATTCTTTTGGTGGAGGATGAAGATAGTGTTCGCGCCTTTGCTGTGCGCGCACTCACGTCACGCGGGTATACCGTTGTTGAAGCAGACTCTGGTGAACGCGGCCTTGAGATTATTGAGGCTGACGAACAGGGTTTTGAACTTATTCTTTCAGACGTTGTTATGCCCGAAATGGATGGCCCAACAATGCTTCGCGAATTGCGCAAGCGCGGCATCAAAACCAAAGTTATTTTTGTTTCAGGCTATGCGGAAGATGCCTTTGAGAAAAATCTTGAGGGGCAAACTGATTTTGCCTTCTTACCAAAACCATTTTCTTTGAAGCAGCTCGTCGAAAAAGTAAAAGAGGTAATGGATGATTGATCGTCCTCGCCAAACCTTACAAAGTTTGGCGGTGGCTTTGGCTTCAAGCGCTACGACCTCGCGCGCTTTGGTCGAGAAAAGCTTGGAGAGAATTGGCGATCCCGTTGGCGAAGGTGCACTCTCATTTTTAACGGTGGATAAGTCAAGTGCATTGGCGGAAGCTGATCGGCAAGATAATCTACGTGCCAGTGGCAATCAGCCAAGCCCTTATGCGGGCATTCCATTTTCGGCCAAAGATCTGTTTGATATCGCAGGCCAGGTGACCACTGCAGGTTCAAAACTTTTACAAAATGCACCAGCTGCGCTTTCTGATGCGCCGGCAATTGCGGCACTCAAAGCAGCGGGATTTGTTCTGCTTGGCCGCACCAATATGACCGAGTTTGCTTACTCCGGCGTTGGCCTTAATCCGCATTATGGTACACCCGCATCGAATTATGATCGTAAAATCCGGCGCATTCCCGGTGGATCATCTTCTGGGGCTGCCGTTGCTGTTGCTGATGGCATGTGTGCGTTGTCAATTGGGTCCGATACGGGAGGCTCAACGCGCATTCCAGCAGCTTACAATGGCATCGTGGGATATAAGCCAAGCACCGGTCGGGTGAGTACTCAGGGGGCGTATCCTTTGTCTAAAACCTTCGATTCTATTGGTCCAATGGCTAATTCTGTTGCTTGCTGCGCTATTGCTGATGCGATTATGGCGGGCGATTGGGATGGCCTCATCGCGCCGCGCGCGTCAAAAGACTTAAAACTAGCCGTCCTGATGAACCATGCCATGGTAGGGTTAGACGCTGCGGTTGCAAATGATTTAGCACACGCATTGGATGCAATGCGTCGTGCGGGAGCGCGAATCACGCTCATCGAAATGCCCGAATTGGCCGAACTGCCGAGCCTAATGGTTAATGGCGGCATCGTTGCAGCAGAAGCATTTATGCAACATCAATCCCAAATTGAAGCCATGGGAGACGCTTACGACCCCCGGGTTGTTAATCGTATTCGCACCGCTGGCGGAATTACAGCACAAGAATATCAGTTCATTTTGGTTCGCCGAGCCGCGATGATTGCGACGTTTAATCGTCTTAGTGCTGATTATGACGCAGTTGTTTTGCCGACAGTTCCGATCATTTCGCCAGCGATGTCAGTGTTGGCTGACGATGGAATGTACATGCAATACAATGGCTTAAGTTTGCGGAACACTTACTTGGCTAATTTTTTGAACGGCTGTTCAATATCTTTACCGATGAATAAAGTCGGTGCTGCGCCGACTGGATTAATGTTGATGGCATCGCATTCTGCCGATGAAGCGCTGTTTGCTGCTGCTGCGGCTGTTGAGCGAATTCTTGGTTAAAATTCTTAGACCATTCGAAATAAACACTCTTCGAATTTAATGCAACTTTTAAGTGTAAATTTATAACTTGCAACTTAAGTTAGTAGCTTGTTAATACTTCTCTCATAGATTGATTTGTGAATACATAACAACTTTATGGCGAGAATATAGCAATGACGATTAGCCGGTTGACCTCACTCCTTCTCAATTCCACTGTCATTGCTTCGCAAATTTTAGTGCGTGCTCCTGATGGTGCGAGTTCACCACCGGCTAAGAATCGCAGCAAGCTTGCTGGTCAAATGCTGACTTTAGAACCGCGCATACTATTTGACGGTGCATTACTTGATACCGCACTTGACGCTGTGCACTCTTTGGATGCATTCTCAAACGACGGGGGAAATACAGATGATTCCAGTTCTTTATTGGCAGCTCTTGCGGCGCAAGAACCGCTGCTGCAATCAGAGGTTACGGAAAGCTTCACGGACAGCTATTCCACACGCAACCAAAACTTGGTGTTTATCGATAGCGCTGTAGAAGATATTGACATCCTCATCGGCGGCATGGGCCCCGATGTTGAAATTCACCTTATAGGACCGGGGTCCGATGGCGTAGAGCAGATCGCTACGGTTTTGGCTGGGCGCACTGGAATTGAATCACTCCACATAGTTTCCCATGGTCGCTCGGGAACTCTGGATCTCGGAGATGCAAAGCTCACTGAAGCGTCGATGGCTGGTCGTCATGCTGATGAAATGGCAGTTATTCGTTCAGAACTAAGTGTTGACGCAGATGTACTGCTTTATGGTTGTGATTTTGCTGCAGGTGCGCGGGGGCGGGATGCCGTTCAGGCTTTGGCCAATGCCACTGGCGCGGACGTGGCGGCATCAGACGATCTGACTGGTGCTGCCAATCTTGGCGGAGACTGGGATCTCGAAGAAATCGTTGGCGATACTGAAACCGCCAGCATATCTAATCTCAATTGGCATGGTGTTCTTGCAGCTCCTGTTGCCAACGATGACACGATCTTAACCCAACCGGGCACCCCAATTGCCTTTGACCCGCGAGGCAATGACACAGACGCTGACTTAAATCCGTTGACGATCACAGGATTGTTGGATCCGCAATCAGGCGTGTTTACCAGCTTCAGCGGTCCGGGCTCTACGATTACCCTCACGAGCCTTACTCAAGTGACTTTGCAGGCCGATGGATCGCTCTCGATTACGCAGCCATTCACTGCACCCACCCGCGAGATATTTACTTACAGAATTACAGACGGAACCAGCGTTGCATCTGCGACCTTGACCATGGACCGCGATTCCGATGGTGATGCGCAGGCTGATCTCGTCGATACCGATGACGATAATGATGGCTTGCTGGATACAGCGGAAGGGTCAGGCTTGCCTTTAGGGCTGTCGGGAAACTGGACCATTACCGGACAAACCGCGACATTCAACTTCGGAAATGGCGTCACTGTTAAAGCGACAACGAACTCGACTTCTTCTGGTGGCGTCAATTTCACTTCGGGTCAATTCAATCCTGTTGGTGACGATGTTGTCGGTCAGCATTTCTGGTCGCCATCAACTCTTGCTGGTGCTACCAGCTTGCAAGTTGCCGTGCATTTTGGCGGAACTGTTAGCTTCCAATTTCTTGATACTGTAACTGGTCTTCCCGTTTTTGTTGATA
>JAYUOP010000132.1:0-9384 GCA_043760745.1 Hyphomicrobiales bacterium | reverse complement strand
CATTCCCGGCAATCGCGCGATCAGTTTTTCTTCGCGCATCTCTTACGGCTTATATGAAGTTACTTCGGCACCTGAGGACAACTGGGCAGTCGTTGGCGAAGAATTGATTATCGCAGATAAACTTGCCGATGAAGTCTTAAAAGCAGCGCGGGTTGAAACTTACAAACGTGTTCGTGATATCAGTCCTAAGGAATTAGTTTGCCGGCACCCGCTCGCAGCATTGGGTTACGACTTCGACGTCCCACTCCTCGATGGTGATCACGTCACTGATGATGCAGGTACGGGTTTTGTGCACACCGCCCCCGGACATGGTGCTGACGACTATAATATCTGGATCGAAAAAAATGGCGGACCCATTCCTTCCACCGTAAACTTCGATGGCTTCTATACCAAGGATGCGCCCGGCTTTGAAGGTGGTCGCGTCATTGATCAATATGGCAAATGGGGCAACGCGAATAAGCTGATCATGGACGCGCTCAAAGCCGCTGGCATGCTGCTTTCGGCCAAGCGCAAAACCATTTCCTATCCCCATTCCTGGCGTTCAAAAAAACCAATTATTTTCCGCAACACGCCGCAATGGTTCATCTCAATGGAAAGCCATGGGCTTCGGGAAACCGCCTTAAAGGCTATTGAGGACACGAAGTTTTTCCCCGCCGCTGGTCAAAACCGTTTACGCGGCATGATTCAAGATCGGCCCGATTGGGTCATCTCCCGTCAACGCGCTTGGGGCGTTCCAATCGCTGTTTTTGTGAATAAAGAAACTGGTAAAATCTTGAGTGATATCAAGGTGAACCAACGCATTGCGGAAACATTCGCTGAAGAAGGTGCCGACGCTTGGTTTGCCGATGGTGCTGCCACGCGCTTCCTCGGCGATGATTACAACGCCGCCGACTGGGAACAAGTCCGCGACATTCTTGATGTGTGGTTTGACTCCGGTTGCACCCACGCCTTTTGTTTAGAGCAACGCCCAGATTTAAAATGGCCAGCCGATATTTATCTCGAAGGTTCCGACCAGCATCGCGGCTGGTTCCATTCGTCATTGCTCGAGTCCTGTGGAACGCGCGGCCGTGCTCCCTATGACGCGGTCCTCACCCATGGTTTTGTGGTCGCGGAAGACGGTCGCAAAATGTCGAAATCACTCGGCAATATCGTGACCCCACAAGAAGTGATCAAGCAATCCGGCGCTGACATTCTGCGTCTCTGGGTCGCCTCAGCGGATTATGCCGAAGACTTGCGCCTCGGCAAAGAAACTCTCAAAACCAGCATCGAAGGGTACCGCAAACTGCGCAATACCTTCCGTTATATTTTGGGAGCCGTCGATGGTTTGAAGGATTGGGAATTCGTCTATCACGAAGACATGCCCGAACTTGATCGTTACATTTTGCACAAGCTGCACGAGATCGATGCCCAAGTTCAAGCCGCCTATAAAGTCTTCGACTACAAACGCATCTTCGCGCTGCTCACCAACTTCATGAGCCAAGACCTCTCCGCCTTCTATTTCGATATTCGCAAGGACACGCTCTATTGCGATCCATGGTCGAGCGTGAAACGGAAATCCTGCCGCACAGTAATGGACCAATTGTTCCACTGCCTGACCACGTGGTGGGCTCCAATCCTAACCTTCACAATGGAAGAAGCCTGGCTTACCCGCTTCAACGGCGAAGGCAGCTCGGTTCATCTCATGCAGTTTGCCAAGACACCGGATGAATGGCATCAGCCAGAAATTGCCAAGCGTTGGGATATGATCCGGAACGTGCGGAGCGTTGTGACTGGGGCTTTGGAAATTGAGCGGGCGCAAAAGCGTATCGGCTCATCTTTGGAAGCTGCCCCGTCGGTCTATGTTCAAATGGATGCGAGCGATTTTGCTGTTCTCAATTCCTGCGATTTCGCTGAAGTTTGCATCACGTCAGACATCACCATCATTGATGGTGAAGGTCCAAGTGATGCTTTCCGTCTTGCTGAACACAAAAACATGGTGGTGGTTTCGGCGCGCGCTGAGGGTGCTAAATGCGCCCGCTCATGGAAAATTTCCAAAGAAATTGGCAAGGACACCGACTTCCCCGACATCACCCCGCGCGATGCAGAGGCGGTGCGTGAGTGGCAAACCCGGTTCGGAAAGACGGTTTAATGAAGCTGCAACTTTGGGGACCGTTAGCTCCCCTCGGCCTCAGTCTTGCCGCGCTAACATTTCTCGTCGACCAGCTCCATAAATGGTGGATGCTGAGCATCTATGGCATTGAAGAAAAAAGCTCGGTCCAAGTCACCTCGTTTTTTGATCTCGTCATGGTCTGGAACCAAGGCGTATCTTATGGTTTTCTCAGCGGCAGCGGCCCTACACTGTTGATCGCCATCAGTATGCTGATCATTATTGTGCTTTGGCTTTGGCTGTGCCGCCTGCCGCGCCCTTTAACTGCTGCCGCAATTGGTTTGGTTATCGGCGGTGCACTCGCAAATGTTTTGGACCGCGTCCGCTTTGGAGCGGTTGCTGATTTCTTCCATTTGCATTGGGGCGATTTCAGTTGGTACGTCTTTAACCTTGCCGATATAGCCATCGTTGCAGGTGTTGGGCTTTTGCTCTATGAATCTTTAATGGAAAGACGCCTAGATTGAAGCCTTGGTTTGGCCGAAATTGCAGTGCAAGTCGTAAACTCCGGTTCGCGTTAAGGAATTAAAGCTAGCAATGAATAGATTTGCAAAAACTTTTGGATTGTTAAGTTTAGCGCTGATTGTTGCTGGTTGCTCGACGTCCAATCTTGTTTCATCGCTTACTGGCCCCCAAGAACCTCAAGCTCCGCGTACCCTTCCCGTTGGCAATACACTCGCCTTGCCCGACGATTTGCAATTGGTTGCACCCACGAACACCACCGATGCTTATCAGTCCAATGGCGGTCAAAACGTTCTGCTTGATGGCTCAGATTTGTCAGCGGCACCATCTGCGTTGGCGCGTCCCGCTGACCTGCCAAAAACCGTCTTGGTTGATTGGTATGCCCAGTACAACATAAGTAAATTGAAACCAGACGGCACGCCGAAATCCGAAGTTGAGTTACAAGAAGAACTCCGTCTGGCAATCTTGGCAAAAAAACGCGAAACTAATCCAAATTATGGAACGTTTAAAAACCTGCCGAATTTGTTCAGGGGCGGTTAGGGTTAAATTGCGCCCTCCAGCCTTCCTCATCCCTGCGAAGGCAGGGATCTGATGCATGGACGGCGCTTGAGTTAGATCCTGAATTTCGTCAGGCTGATTTAGTTTCTGTTTTCACCTTAACACAATTTAACTGGACGAAACAGGCTAACTCGGGCCAATTCGGTTCACCGCAAATCAACGAAGGTGCCCATGACACGTTTTGCTCTCCTGTTCTCCAGCTTTCTCGCATTTGCAGCACCCGCTGCAGCACTCGACATTGATGTAGGTAATTTCAAGCTGGAAAACGGTATGGAAGTGGTCGTCATTCCAGACCGTCGTGCGCCCGTGGTCACCCACATGGTTTGGTATCGCGTCGGTGCTGCTGACGAAGTTTCAGGAAAAACCGGTCTTGCCCATTTTCTTGAGCATCTCCTTTTCAAAGGCACCAAGAAACATCCACCTGGTGAGTTTGAGAGACTTCTAGAAAGCAATGGCGGCGATGGCAACGCTTTTACCTCAAATGACTACACAGGATATTTCCAACGCATCGCCTCTGACCGATTAGAATTGGTCATGGAACTCGAAGCCGACCGCATGCAAAATGTTGTCTTGACCGATGAAATAGTAGCGCCTGAATTACTGGTGGTCAAAGAAGAGCGCCGTGAACGCACCGAGAATGATCCATCCGCATTGCTCGGTGAGCAAATGGAAGCGGCCATGTACACGGCTCATCCATACGGTCGCCCCGTCGTCGGCTGGATGGGCGAAGTTGCAAAACTCACGAAAGACGATGCGCTTGATTTCTATCGCGCCCATTATACGCCCGCCAATGCCGTATTAGTTGTGGCGGGCGACGTGACTGAAGAACAGGTGAAAACCCTTGCCGAAAAATATTACGGCACATTGAAAAACACTTTCACGCCAGTGCCCCGTGCGCGCACGCCGGAGCCCGAACCTATCGCAGCACGGCGGGTAGATATGATTGATGAGCGCGCATCTTCACCCTCAGTTTCGCGGAGTTATTTGACAAAATCATACAGCACCGCCGAAGACAATGAAGCCGAGGCCTTGGAGCTGCTCGCCGAAATTTTAGGTGGCGGATCACAAAGCCGACTATACAAACGCCTCGTGGTTGAGCAGAAAATTGCAGCATTTGCCGGCGCTTATTATTCGGGCGGCAGGCTGGATTCGGGTTCCTTCGGTGTTTATGGTGGTCCAAATGCGGGCATTGATCTTAAAACAATTGAAGCCGCTTTGGATGTGGAACTTGCTTTGATGATCAAAGACGGTCCAACCCAGGAAGAGCTCGACAAAGCCCGCGCGCGAAGTTTAGCCGAGCAGGTTTACGCACTTGATAGCCAAGCCGCCCTTGCGCGTCTTTTTGGTTCGGCGTTGATGACAGGATCAACAGTCGAAGACGTATTGCAATCAGATGCAGTGGTCGCAAAACTCACAATTGGGGATTTGCAAAAAGCCGCTGTCAACGCGCTCCAACTCAAGCGCTCGGTAACTGGCACTTTGCTGCCGAAATCAAATTGAAAGTTGAAGCCACCATGCGCGCCATTGTCTCCCGCATTTTTGCCGCCGTTGTCATTTTGCCTTGGCTTGCAATCGCTGCATTCGCAATAGATATCAAAGAAATCAAAACTCCCGGCGGGATCTCAGTTTGGTTGGTGCAAGATAAAACCATCCCACTTATCGCTATGGATTTTTCGTTTAAAGGTGGCAGCACAAGTGATCCCGTGGACAAAGAGGGCGCAACCAATTTCTTGACCGGCATGCTCGATGAAGGTGCAGGCCCACTCGATAGCGCTGCTTTTCAAGCGGCCCGTGATGACCTTGCAATAAAACTTTCATTTGATGCAGGCTTCGATAGTTTTGAGGGATCCTTTCAAACGCTGAGCGTAAACAAAGATAAGGCCTTTGAGCTTTTGAAATACGTGATCACTGATCCGAAGTTCGAGCAAAGTGCAATGGACCGCGTGCGCCAACAATTCCTGCTTGGCTTACAAGGAGACGCCCAAGACCCTGAAAAAATTGCTTCGAAGCAATGGATGGAAATGGCCCTCGGCAAGCATGCCTATTCTCGCCCGTCGCAGGGAACTGAAGCAACAATCAGGGCAATGGTGCCCAACGATTTGAATGAAGTGCACAAGCGTTTATTCTTGCGTTCAGGTTTTCAAATTTCTGTCGTTGGCGATATCGATGCAACGACACTTGCACAAAAACTAGATGATGTTTTTGGTACGCTTCCCGATACACCGCCACCAGCAACTCCACCACTTGCTGAAATTGCCAACGCGCCCTCTCAAAAAATTATCGACCGCGATATTCCACAAAGCATCATCGTGTTTGGTCACGCCGGAATTCTGCGCAATGACCCAGATTTTTTCCCGGCATTTGTCATGACCCATATTCTTGGCGGCGGCGGCCTCGGCTCTTGGCTCAGTCAAGAAGTCCGCGAGAAACGTGGGCTCACTTATGGTGTAGGTGCTGGCCTTTCGCCCATGGATCAAGCTGGATTGTTCATTGGCTCAATGGGCACGCGTAATGAAAAAGCGGGCGAAGCTTTGATGGTGATAAAGGAAGTTTTGACAAAAATGGCAACCATCGGGCCAAGCCAAGAAGAGCTCGACCACGCTAAAACATACCTCACCGGCTCCTATCCCCTGCGCTTTGACTCAAATAGTAAGATCGCCTCGCAAATCCTTGGCATTCAACAACAAAACTTGGGATTGGATTACATTCAAACCCGCAATGCCAAGGTCGATGTGGTCACACTTGAGCAAGTGAAAGCAGCGGCGAAACGCATTCTGACGGTTGATAAGCTACTGGTCTCTATTGTTGGAAAGCCCGAGGGCCTATAAGTCTCGTTTATGCGAATCCACCGACTTTCTGAGAACACGATTAATCAAATCGCCGCCGGTGAAGTCATTGAGCGGCCGGCCAGCGTTGTCAAAGAACTGGTCGAAAACGCTATCGACGCTGGCGCTACGAAAATTGAAGTTGTGTTTCACGGCGGTGGCAAAACGCTGATCAGAATTACTGACAATGGATTTGGCATGTCAGCTGCTGAACTCAATCTCGCAGTAGAACGCCACGCCACCTCCAAGCTCTCTGACAATAATTTATCGGATATCAAAACCCTCGGGTTTAGAGGGGAAGCATTGCCGTCAATTGGTGCGGTTTCACGCATGACAATTCTTTCGCGGGCAGAAGGTTTTGAAGACGCAAATGCTGTCACAATTGAAGGTGGCGAAAAGCGCGAAGCGAAACCGGATAGCTTGAGTCAAGGCACCGAAATCACGGTGCGCGATCTATTCTACGCCACGCCCGCCCGGTTAAAATTTCTTAAAACTGATCGCAGCGAAACTGCCGAAGCCGCTGACGTTCTGCGTCGTCTTGCGCTGGCACACCCTGCGATTGGTTTTAGTTTCGTCACTGAAGAAAAACGGGTTTTTGATTTTCCAATTGGCGAAACCAGGCAGGCCCGCGTGGCCCGGGTTTTAGGCCTAGAGTTCATGCAAAATTCTGAAGCCGTTGCAAAGTTTAGCGAAGACGTGAACGTCGAAGGTTTTGCCGGTTTACCAACTTACTCGCGCGCGCAAGGAATATTGCAGTTTGCTTTTGTGAACGGCAGGCCCGTGCGCGATAAAGTGATCATCGGTGCCATCCGCGGTGCTTATGCTGATGTGATGATGCGGGGACGTTTTCCAGCGGTTGCATTGTTCATCACTTGCGCTGCTGATCGCTTAGACGTGAATGTGCATCCCGCCAAAACCGAAGTCAGGTTTCGTGATTCCGCATTCGTCCGTAGTCTGATTGTTTCAGCAATTCGTGATGCACTTAGCGCCAGAACCGGGCAGGGCGATGCCGGACTTGCGCGCTCGACAATCAACAGTTTTAGAAACTTCTCTTATCCGCCACCGCGCCCCAGCCAATCGCAGTATGGTTTTTCAGAATCCGCTCAAGCCCCACTCGATATGAATTTTACGCCGCAAGCGCCAATGGCCGAAACGGACATGACTGCACAGAATTTTCCGCTAGGAGCGGCCCGCGCCCAAATCCATGACACTTACATCATCGCGCAATCGGCCACAGGTCTCGTGCTTATCGATCAACATGCGGCGCATGAGCGCTTGGTTTATGAACGCCTGAAGCGCGAGCGTGCGGCGCGTGGGATTGTTTCACAACCGCTACTCGTGCCACACGTTGTCGAGCTGGAAGCTGATCAGTCCGTCAGCATCATGGGTGTCGCCGAGTTACTGAGCCAATCTGGTTTGGTGTTGGAAGCATTTGGTGATTCTGCGATTGTTGTGCGCGAAGTACCACTTGCTCTTGTGAATGCGAATATCCCCGCCATGCTCAAAGACATAGCTGATGATGTGCAAGCGCTCGATCATTCCGCCGCTCTTGATGAAAAGATCAATCATATCCTGGCCACCATGGCCTGCCATCACTCAGTACGCGCTGGTCGCACTTTGCGCCCCGAAGAAATGAACGCACTGTTACGTGAAATGGAAGTCACCCCGAATTCCGGCCAATGCAACCACGGCCGCCCCACGTTCATCGAACTCGACCTCAAAGCAATTGAACGATTATTCGGGCGCCGCTGAGGTCTCAAACCGATAAATCAAAACCTGCGTCTCACCATAACTGCGCGTATCGATTAACGTCAGTCCAATCGGTGTCGCGATCACGGCTTTCGCGCTTTCTTCCAAAACGATAATCGCATTAGGTTCCAACCAAGTTCCGCTCACCATTTCTTTTAACGCCTTTTCACCAAGACCACGGCCATAGGGTGGATCAGCGAACACTAAGTTGAAAGGTGCGAGTGGCGCGCATAGTCCTAAATCACTGGCATCCCGCCGCCAAATTTTGCATAAGCCAATGCTGTTCAGCGTATCGGCATTGCGGCGGATAATGCCCCGTGCCGCCGCATCCTCATCGACAAAATGGCAATAACGTGCGCCCCGCGACAAAGCTTCAAAACCGAGCGCTCCGGTTCCGGCGAACAAATCTAAAACCCGCGCGTCTTCAAACGTAAATCGGTCAATACCATGGGCGAGAATGTTAAAAATAGCTTCGCGAACCCGGTCAGAAGTAGGGCGCGTGGTTTGCCCTTGTGGCGTCGCCAATGTTTGGCCTTTAAATTTTCCACCAACAATCCGCATATCAGTCCTTAAACTTATCGCCCAATTGCGCCGACCAAAACTTATGTGGAATTTCTTCAATTCCACCACGCTTTAATTCACCCAATTGAAATGGTCCAAAGCTCACGCGGATCAGCCGGTTCACTTGCAAACCCAAATACTCACAAATCTTTTTCACCTCGCGGTTTTTGCCTTCTTTAATTGCAATGTTCATCCACACATTATCGCCCTGTGATTTTTCAACCTTGGCTTCAATTGGACCATAGCGCACGCCTTCAATCTCGACACCATTGGCAACAGCCGCAAATCCTTCATCGCTCATGTGGCCATAGGCACGAACCCTATACCGTCTAATCCATCCCGAAGAAGGCAGTTCAAGTTTTCGGGAAATTTCACCGTCATTGGTTAAAAGCAAAAGTCCTTCAGTGTTGATATCCAATCGGCCAATTGAAACCACGCGTGGCAATTGTTGCGCCAGTTTATCAAATACCGATGGCCTCCCTTGTGGATCATTATGGCTAACCACCAAACCATCCAGCTTGTGATAGCGCCAAAGCCGTGATACTTCCTTCTTGGGCAGCAGCCTGCCATCAATGCGAACCTCATCTTGTGAGGTTACATTTTGCGCCGCAGTTTTCAAAATCTTATGGTTGAATGTGACTCGCCCCGCCTCAATCAGCCGTTCGGCTTCGCGCCGTGAACACACACCAGCCCGGGCAATTACTTTGGCAATTCGCTCGCCTTCAAATTCACTCATCTTGACCAAGCCTCTTCTTTCAGCTTCATGTGCCACGATGAAGCAAAAACTGCCAGCACCAATGTTACAAGCCTTCGCTGAGGCCAAAGCAGCAGCTTTGCGCGGTGAGGTGCCTGTCGGCGCGGTTATCGTTTCCGGGGCAGGGGAAATTCTTAGTGCAGCGGGCAACAGGACGCTACAAGATCATGACCCAACCGCCCATGCCGAAGTCTTGGCCATCCGGGCTGCCGCTCAGAAAATACAATCAGAACGCCTGATCGACTGCGATCTCTATGTAACCCTTGAGCCTTGCGCCATGTGCGCCGCCGCGATTTCCTTTGCCCGTATCCGGCGCGTGTATTTCGCGGCAA
>JAYUOP010000131.1:0-3690 GCA_043760745.1 Hyphomicrobiales bacterium | reverse complement strand
AATCGTAACTGCCGCTATAGCGCTCGCCGCGTGGGCCGTTATGCCCGTGGCCGAAGGCTGGGCGGTAGCCGATATCAACGTCGGCGTACTTTACCTTTTCGCGCTGTCTTCGCTGGGTGTTTACGGCATCATTATGGGCGGCTGGGCTTCAAACTCGAAGTATCCATTCCTGTCAGCGCTTCGTTCTGCCGCGCAAATGGTGTCTTACGAGGTCTCCATCGGTTTTGTCATCATCACCGTTCTGCTTTGCGCCGGTTCTCTAAACTTGACAGCAATTGTAAACAGTCAAGGAACTGGTTTGGGAACCATGCTTGGCCTGCCGAACTCATTTTTAGATTGGTATTTCATTCCACTGTTCCCGATGTTTGTTGTATTCTTCATCTCAGCGCTCGCTGAAACCAATCGCCCTCCTTTCGATCTCGTTGAAGCTGAGTCCGAATTGGTGGCGGGCTTCATGGTCGAATATTCGTCAACGCCATATCTTTTGTTCATGCTCGGCGAATATGTTGCCATCACGTTGATGTGCGCCATGACCACGGTCCTTTTCCTTGGCGGCTGGTTACCAATCATTGATATCGCAGTGCTGAGTTGGATCCCCGGCGTCGTCTGGTTCATGTTGAAACTATGCTTCGTGTTCTTCATATTCGCTATGACCAAAGCCATCGTGCCGCGCTATCGTTATGATCAATTAATGCGGCTCGGCTGGAAAGTGTTTCTGCCGTTGTCGCTGTTTTGGGTCGTGCTGACCTCCGGCGTCCTCGTCTTCATGGGATGGTTGCCAGCATGACGCTAATTATAGGACATATGAAATGAGACTTGAACAAGCCGCCCGCTCGCTTTTTTTGAAAGAGTTTGTGTCAGCCACTTGGCTCGCGCTTAAATACTTTGTCGCTCCAAAAGCCACGATCAATTACCCCAATGAAAAGGGCCAAACTTCCCCACGCTTCCGTGGTGAACATGCGCTCCGCCGCTATCCTAATGGGGAAGAGCGCTGCATTGCGTGCAAACTCTGCGAAGCCATTTGCCCGGCCCAAGCGATCACTATTGAAGCAGGCCCGCGCCGCAATGATGGCACACGCCGCACCACGCGCTATGACATTGATATGGTGAAATGCATTTATTGCGGCTTCTGCCAAGAAGCCTGTCCGGTGGACGCCATCGTCGAAGGTCCAAATTTTGAATTCGCTACAGAAACCCGCGAAGAACTATTGTTCAACAAAGATAAATTGTTGGCCAATGGCGATCGCTGGGAGCGGGAACTCGCGCGCAATATTGCGCTCGATTCACCGTATCGTTAAGGGGCTAGAAAATTATGGTCGCAACAGTATTTTTCTATCTTTTTTCGGCAATCGCCGTAGCGTCTGCCATAATGGTGATCACCGCGCGTAACCCTGTGCACTCGGTCCTGTTCTTGATTCTTTGCTTTTTTAATGCGGCTGGCCTTTTCATTCTGCTTGGTGCTGAATTCCTTGCCATGATTTTGGTTGTGGTCTACGTCGGCGCCGTCGCCGTGCTCTTCCTTTTCGTGGTCATGATGCTCGACGTTGACTTCGTTGAAATGCGCCAAGGCTTTTTGAACTACTTGCCCATTGGCGGCGTCATCGGCCTTATCGTTTTAGTTGAGCTGGTATTGGTTTTGGGTTCTATGGCTATAGCGCCAGAAACCATTGCAACTGTCCTAGCGCCAACGCCCACCACAGTGACCAACACTGAGGCCATTGGCCAAATTCTCTACACTAAATATATTTTCTATTTCCAAACCGCTGGCCTTATTTTGTTGGTGGCCATGGTTGGCGCTATCGTCTTGACCTTGCGTCATAAGCCAAACGTAAAGCGCCAAAATGTGGCTGACCAAGTGGCACGTGGGCCCGCTACGGCTGTCGAAATCATTAAAGTTAAATCAGGGCAGGGCCTCTCATGATCGGTCTTACGCATTACCTAACAGTTGCCGCCATACTTTTCACCATTGGCATTTTCGGCATCTTCTTAAACCGCAAAAACGTCATCATTATCATGATGTCGATCGAGCTCATGTTGCTTGCGGTGAATATTAATCTCGTGGCCTTTTCTGCATCTTTGCAAGATCTTGTCGGCCAAGTATTTGCGCTTCTCGTATTGACCGTTGCGGCTGCTGAAGCGGCCATTGGTCTTGCCATTCTTGTAACTTACTTCCGTAACCGCGGATCGATTGCGGTGGAAGACATTAACCTGATGAAGGGCTAACCCGACCATGTATCAGGCCATTGTATTTCTCCCACTAATCGGAGCACTCATCGCAGGCTTTGCCGGCACCAAAGTGTTCCAAAATATGGGTCGTGACGCCGATGTTTATGGTGAGCATCATGCCCATGCAGATCACGTAGCGCATGATCATGATGATCACCACGGCCATTATAATGGCCCAATGTGGCCGATGTATTTGACGACGCTACTGCTCTGCATTTCTGCTGTTTTATCGTGGGTCGTTTTCTATGGCTTTTTGCATGAAGGCCACGATACCAAGATTGAATTATTGCGCTGGATCAATTCCGGTGCCTTTCAAGCAAATTGGTCGCTTCGGATTGATACATTAACCGCGGTTATGCTTGTGGTGGTCAACACAGTTTCGGCCCTCGTGCATGTCTATTCGCTTGGCTACATGAGCCACGATGAACATCAACCGCGTTTCTTTGCCTATCTCTCGCTCTTCACCTTTGCCATGTTGATGTTGGTCACTTCCGATAATCTCATTCAAATGTTCTTTGGCTGGGAAGGCGTTGGTCTTGCGTCTTATCTTCTCATTGGTTTTTGGTATGCGCGCGAAACGGCAAACGCCGCAGCCATCAAAGCTTTCGTGGTCAACCGCGTAGGTGACTTCGGATTTGCGCTTGGTATTTTCGGCTGTTTCTTTGTTTTCCAAACTGTGGAATTCGACGCGCTCTTCGCAGCAGCGCCATCTGCTGTTGGCAAATCAATACATTTCCTCAGCTGGGAATTTGATACGCTGACCACACTCTGTTTGTTGCTCTTCATGGGTGCCATGGGCAAATCCGCGCAATTCTTGCTGCATACTTGGTTGCCAGATGCCATGGAAGGTCCAACGCCTGTGTCCGCGTTGATCCATGCCGCAACCATGGTGACCGCTGGCGTATTCCTTGTCGCCCGCATGTCCCCAATGTTTGAGTTAGCCCCACATGCGCGCGAATTCATCGTGATTATTGGTGCTATCACCGCTTTCTTCGCCGCAACTGTTGGCCTCGTACAAAACGATATCAAACGCGTGATCGCTTATTCAACCTGCTCGCAATTGGGGTATATGTTCGTGGCCCTCGGCATGGGCGCTTATGGCGTTGCCGTGTTCCACTTGTTCACCCACGCGTTCTTTAAAGCGCTGCTGTTCTTAGGATCAGGGTCCGTTATCCACGCCATGTCTGGCGAGCAAGACATGCGCAAAATGGGTGGCCTTGCGCCCCATATTCGCATCACTTGGTTGATAATGATCATTGGTAATTTAGCGCTCACGGGCTTTCCATTGACCGCCGGTTACTATTCAAAAGATGCCGTGATCGAAAGTGCGTTCGCTGGCCACAGCGGCTTTGCCTTTACCTTGCTGATCATTGCAGCCTTCTGCACCTCGTTTTATTCATGGCGTTTGGCTTTCATGACCTTCAATGGCAAGCCGCGCGCCGATGCCGATACGATGTCGCACGT
>JAYUOP010000130.1:0-3694 GCA_043760745.1 Hyphomicrobiales bacterium | reverse complement strand
GCGAAACGGGTGCAACCGTTGCGTTTTCGTCCGATTGGCCCGTGGCCCCGCTTGATCCATTCTTAGGCTTCAAAGCCGCCATGACCTGCGAGCACTTTGGGCAACATCAGAATTTAATGGACACACTGAACGGTTTCACAGCAGCTGGCGCGATCATGGATTTCACCGAAGACCGCAAGGGCATGTTGAAGGTGGGGTATCTGGCGGATATTGCGGTTTTGAATTCCAATTTAGAGGGAACGCGGGCTGAGGATATTGATGGGGTTAAGCCGGTGATGACGGTGTGTGATGGACGGGTAGTTTGGGAGGGGTGATAAATTAATTAGCTCACTCAGCTTTAGAAATCACATCTTCTTTCTGAGCAAACCATGTCTTTCAAGGTTTGCTTCTATTTCTCGATTGTGTGCGTCACGAATTCGAGCACTTATATCAATCACGTTTGGCTTAGTCTGATTTAGCCTCTTTAAATCAGAAACACTCGGAACAGATTTAACAGAAAGATTCAGCTTTAACTGTGATCCTTTATCATTTTCCATTTGGTGTATCCCCGCTTGCCTGAGATTCTCTTTGCCTCAAACTTGCTACGATTAATTGCTCTCGCTGGACCCATCCGTCAAGAGCGCCATGAGTCGCAGGATGAGCTTCAGCCCTAACAGTTAATGAAAGCTTACCTTTTACCTTGCGATCACCGCGATCTTTAAACAATTTCACGGCATTTTTTGGTGCAACACCTTCGTATTGCAAAAATTTGACCTTGCCAGTTTCGTCTTCTGAGGTGGAGATTGAATCATCATGAAGGTCTAGAGCCAGACTTTTAGCGTATGGCTCAATGTAAATAACTTTCACAATTCCACTTGCTACAATATGACGAGCGCAACTATGGCACGGAAAGGTTGTAGAATATAATGTAGATCCAACAAATCCAGATTTTCCCGATCTTGCGACGGAAATAATTGCTTCCATTTCAGCGTGAATCGACCGTGAAAATTCAATCAAATTCTTAAGCCCTGTGCCTTTCAGCGCATCCAATGCTTTACTATCACTTGAATTCTTCAAGGTTCCATTGCTCTTCAATGCAAGTACTGATTGGTCTAACAATTTCGCTTTTCTGTCATCGTTGTGGCAGATATTTGACTTCCATTTGAAACACCTGTGATCTTTTTCTTCGTCGCTTACATTATACAATCCACCCATAAATTTAGGCACATCATTTGCGCCTCGACCAATTATGTCTCCTGAGATGCTTGTTATCACAGCGCCTACCTGACGTGATAGGCACGCTGATCCAGTTGCAGACGAAGTAGCAGCAAACATAGAACTCTCATGAACATTGGGAGTGACAATTGCTGTGCCGAAAATAATATCCACAAATCGGTTTATAGTAATTTTTAGAGCATCAGAATTTTGACCGCCATTCCGAACAAAAAAATCTGAATCTTGCATAGTATCACGGACCAACTGCCCATGCTTCAATCCTTCATCCTGATCAGTCTTCATTATTTGAACTGCGTAAACGTCGTCATGACCTAATGACTTAAGCCGTCTTTCGCGGACATGATCAGGTGCAAAGATTCCGATTAGCCAAAAATTATCACCGTAAACCGACCGTAACCGATCAACTTCCTGAGGATTTTTAAGCGAGTCTATAATGGTAAAATGTCGCCTCGGTTGAGGTGGACTAGAAGGCGATCCTCTTTTTTGATTTATGTATTCAATACATTTTTCCGCCAAATAATTCGAACCAAACTTTTCACGAAGCTTTGATCCGACATTTTGTAGTTTTTTTACCCGATGGCTATCATTTGCATCTAAGACTACTTCACCAATTTTTTCACAGTTGTGCTCTATGAACTTGCTAACTTTGATGACTTCGCCTTCATATTTGAAACTTTCCTTCAAAATATCAGCTAAAATATTTGCAGAATATGACACGCCAGATGCGACTGCTCCTACCATTGCGATTACAAGTTCATCAGTTCTTCGATCTTGAATTGGTATTGGTTCAACATCAGTGCGCGTTTCAAAAAGCGTATGAACTTGGTTGCGTTTGCCCACTATTTTCATTCCCCAGCAAAAAAGCTAAACACAAAGCTAGCAGAAAT
Organism: Hyphomicrobiales bacterium; assembly: GCA_043760745.1. Lineage (GTDB taxonomy): Bacteria > Pseudomonadota > Alphaproteobacteria > Rhizobiales > Aestuariivirgaceae > Aestuariivirga. The sequence continues at coordinate 1,592 of JAYUOP010000130.1, read as the reverse complement.
TGTATTTTTGCCCAGTCTCAATTAATGAACAAACTAGCACAAACTCTTGCGTTCACTATACGTTCCGTGCTATCCCGCTTCCATGGCCAAATCTCAAACTAACTTCGTTTGTCAAACCTGCGCTGCGATCACTCATAAATGGTCGGGGCATTGTGATGCTTGTAATAGCTGGAACACCATTATCGAAGAGAGGTCAGAGGCTCCGGCTTCAGGGGCTAAGGGGGCTTCTTTGCCTAAGGGCCGTTTGGCCAAGCTTTATGAATTGAAGGGGGAAAGCCCGGCTCCACCGCGCATTGAATCAGGCATGCCTGAACTTGATCGCGCCACGGGTGGCGGGTTTGTGCCGGGGTCTGCGGTGTTGATCGGTGGTGATCCTGGTATCGGCAAATCGACATTGTTATTGCAGGCGCTGGCGGCCTTGGCGCGCAAGGGCGAGCGCGTGATTTATGTGACGGGCGAGGAAGCCATTGCGCAAGTGCGCATGCGGGCGGCGCGTTTGGGGCTTGATGATGCGCCAGTTTTATTGGCAGCTGAAACCAATGTGTCCGACATTATCGCCACATTAAATGATGGGCCGGTGCCTTCGGTTGTGGTCATTGACTCGGTGCAAACCCTTTGGTCGCCTGTGATTGAATCGGCACCGGGAACAGTTTCGCAGCTGAAGGCTGGCTCAGAGGCGCTTGTTCGCTATGCCAAGACCAAGGGCGCATGTGTGCTGCTGGTGGGCCATGTGACCAAGGATGGTCAGATTGCCGGGCCGAAGGTGATCGAGCATCTGGTTGATACTGTGCTTTATTTCGAGGGCGACAGGGGCCACCAATTCCGCATTTTGCGCGCCGTTAAAAATCGCTTTGGGCCCACGGATGAAATCGGCGTTTTTGAAATGTCGGATGGCGGTCTCAAAGAAGTCACCAACCCTTCGCGCCTTTTTATGGGCGGCAATGAACACCCTGCCCCTGGAACCGCAGTATTTGCCGGCATTGAGGGAACCAGGCCATTGCTGGTGGAAGTGCAAGCCCTCGTTGCGCCATCCCCCTTGGGCACGCCGCGCCGGACGGCCGTGGGCTGGGATACCACGCGCCTCAATATGATTCTCGCTGTGCTGGATGCCCGCGCTGGCGTTTCATTGTCGAACCACGATGTTTATCTCAATGTGGCGGGCGGTTTGAGACTGAAGGAAACCGCTGTGGATTTGGCTGTGGCGGCGGCCCTTTTGTCTTCATTGTCAGACACTGTGATTCCGCATGGCACGGTTTTATTTGGCGAGATCGCATTATCTGGTGCAATACGCCCCGTCGGCCAAACTGAAGCGCGGCTGAAAGAAGCCCAAAAGCTTGGGCTTTCTGATGCGGTGATTGCTGATCAGGGTGAAAAACAACTGAAAGGCACACTTGCTGTGAAACAAATGTCCACCGTGGCCGATCTGGTGGCATGGGTGGCCAGCCGCTCTAAGGGGCTGAGGCGGATTGCTTAAGTATATGTGTTTTCTAACATAATCATTCTTAAGCGTCATTCCCGCGTAGGCGGGAAACCAACTTGGCCGCAACTCTACTTGTTGGAAGTTGGGTCCCCGCATGCGCGGGGATGACGAT
>JAYUOP010000129.1:0-3716 GCA_043760745.1 Hyphomicrobiales bacterium | reverse complement strand
CTTTATGGCCCGCGCAGTGGCTCGAAAACCCGCAACCTCTCAATTTCTGAGGGGTTGCCACCGGGAAATTTGCGCAAAGCCACAGGCAATCGCGTATTGCAAGTCGCCTCGTTGCGCCCTGGTCTTCTCGACGTAGTATCCGGAAAAGTGAAAGGCAATGCCATCAAGTGGCGTGAATATCTTGAGACCACAGCAACCGTTCTCGCCAGCTTTACCAATGGCGATCCGGCTTTAACCGCGCAGAAGAACCAATATTATCTCGCCGGTTGGCCTGATGAAAAACTGCTGCACTCAACCATCGCGCTGGTTGCCAAGCAAGCCAAACTCAAAACTATAAAACTGCCAGAAGGTGTAAGACTTCGGCAACGCGGTGATATAATGTTTGCGGTGAACTATGGTGAAGCCAATTGGCCATTGCCGAAAGGTGTGAAGCTAATTCATGGCAAACGCATCCTCGCCCCACAATCAGTGAGCGTCTGGCGCGCGCCCTAAACCCAAAAAATTGTCGCGATCAAACCATGATGCGCGCAATAGCAGCTGGCAAAGCTCAACCGATTTCTGTAACCAAGCCGGATGATATCACTTCTCGCACTCGCCTTTTTGATTGGAATGCAACACGCCACCGAGGCGGATCATGTCGCCGCCGTTGCAAGCATTACGGGCAAACCAAATAGCTTGCGCCAAATGCTCAGACTTGGGGCGGCTTGGGGGTTGGGTCACACTGTAACGTTGTTTATTCTCGCAGGTTCAGCTCTCGTTCTTGGCTGGAGCATTCCCGATAATATTGCGTCCATGCTTGAAGGCGCTGTCGGCGTTTTGCTTGTAGGTCTTGGAGCGCATGTTTTGTATCGACTATGGCAAGACCGCGTGCATTTTCACGTTCACGCCCACCTTGACGGCCGTCCACATTTTCATGCCCATAGTCACCGCGGCGAAACCTCAGGCCTTGATCTTCGCCATAACTGGACGCCGCATGGCCATGAACACCGTTTCAGTTGGCGCGCACTATTTGTTGGCATGATTCATGGTCTGGCGGGATCATCTGCATTGCTCGTGATGACAGTGTCCCAAGTCAAATCGGTGAGCTTGGGTCTAACTTACATTGCGATTTTCGGTTTAGGTTCAATACTCGGCATGGCGCTGATGTCTTGCGTGATCACAATTCCACTTTTGCAATCTGCCAAAAAACTCACCTGGTTAAATCATACGCTACAAGGTGGGCTTGGTGTTTTCACGATAGTCATTGGTGGAAATATTTTGCGAACTGTGCTGAGTTGATCGGCATGATGCAGATACTTAACAACATTCCCGTTCTTGGGCTAGGTACTTATCCTCTTATGGCGGACGATGCAGCCAACGCAGTTTTGATGGCGCTAGAATTGGGCTTTCGCCATATCGATACGGCGCAAATGTATGGCAATGAAAAAGCTGTGGGCCAAGCCATCGCGCAATCCGGAATACCGCGCGATCAGATTTTCGTGGTTACCAAGATTGACCCCAGCAATTTGTCTAACGATCGCATGCTGAAATCTGCTGAAAAATCCATTTCCGTTCTTGGTGGCCCGGTTGATCTTTTGCTTATTCATTGGCCACCCGACGATACAGAAATCGACGAAACTGTTGAGCGGCTCATGCTTTGCAAAGAGCGCGGGCTGACCAAAGCTATCGGCGTTAGCAACTTCAATGCAAAAATGATGCGCCAAGCACAAACAGTGGCGGGCGGCGCAATCGTTAATAATCAGGTAGAGTTTCATCCGCTGCTCGATCAGCAAAACTTACGCAAAACCGCAAACGAGTTGGGCATTGTTTTGTCAGCCTATAGCCCATTGGCTAGAGGGGCGGCGATGCAACCAGCAGAGATTCAATCAATCGCAAAAACTCACAATCGCCCCGCATCTGAAATTGTTCTGCGCTGGATTACCCAACAAGGCGTTTGCGCCATACCCATGACCACAAAACGGGAGAATGCAGCGTCAAATTTGCGAAGCCTAGACTTCAAACTTTCTGACGCAGAAATGGCCGCAATTACCAACCTCGGCACCAAATCCGGCCGCACCATCGACCCGAGTTGGATGGTGGGGCGTTGGGACGATTAAACATGCCGGCCACTTTTCTATCATGACTTGTTGCACATCATGCTAGACCGGCGGCGTGATCGATGGCTGTTACAAATCAAAGCCGCATCTTCCAAATACATTCTGCCATTGCCCTTAGGAACTTTCTGGCACGAGTTTTTGATCTTTGGCATTAAGCAAGCTTGGGCCTGTCTATTTGCAGGGACCCTGATCACTGCAATTTTACTGACGTATTTATTCTATCCCGCCAATGCGCTGATTACTCGTTACGATTTTCTATTTATCATTGCCGTCACAATTCAGGCTGCACTACTCGGCTTAAAATTTGAGCGCTGGGATGAAGCAAAAGTAATTGCCATTTATCATGTTGTTGGCACCATTATGGAAATTTTCAAAACCGCAAAAGGGTCGTGGATTTATCCAGAAGCCAATTACATTCGTATTGCTGGTGTGCCTCTTCTGTCTGGCTTTATGTATTCCACAATTGGGAGTTACATTGCGCGTTGTTGGCGGCTTTTTGATTTCCGTTTTTCCAACTATCCTGACGAACGACTAACGTGGGCAGCAGCAATTCTGATTTATATCAATTTTTTCAGCCATCACTACATTGTCGATTTGCGATACGCTCTCTTTGTATTTGTAGCGATTATTTACAGTCGGACATGGATTTACTTTACGAACGACGTAACCCCGCGCCGAATGCCCTTGCTACTCGGTTTTTTCTTAGTCGCCATATTTATATGGTTCGCTGAAAACATCGGAACTCTAACGTCAATCTGGCTCTATCCGCATCAAATCAAAGGGCAGTGGACACCGGTTGGAATTCAAAAAATGGGCTCATGGTTTTTATTGATGATCATCAGTTTTGTCCTCGTCACACTTGTGCATAAACCGAAATCAAATGAGAGCTAAAGACCATTCACCGCCAAGTACGCCGAGTACAAAGATGTGGTTCCGCAGATGAATAGGCGGTTTCGCTTCGCGCCGCCAAAGCACACATTGCCAACGATTTCGGGGATGAGAATTTTGCCGATAAGATTGCCATCCGCCAAATAGCAATGCACGCCGTCGAAGGCGCTGGTCCAAATCCGCCCGTCTTGGTCAATCCGAAATCCATCAAAGAAACCCGAAGTACAATCAGCAAACAACTTGGACTTGCCCAAAGTTTTGCCATCCGCGTTGACGCTGAATTGTCTGATATTTTTTGGTCCACCTGCCGCATGGCTGGCACCCGTATCAGCGATGTAGAGAATTTTTTCATCAGGCGAAAACGCGAGGCCATTTGGCTTCAAAAAATCATCAGCAACGATGGCAATCGTGCCATTTGGGTCAATGCGGTAGACGTCGCAACGGTCAAGTTCTGGCGCAGTTTTATCGCCTTCATAATCGGTCAAGATGCCATAGCTTGGATCAGTAAACCAAATTGAACCATCTGATTTTTCGACGACATCATTGGGGGAATTAAACCGCTTGCCATTGAAATGCGAGGCTAGCACGGTGATCGATCCATCATGTTCAGTGCGGCTAACGCGGCGCGTTTGGTGTTCACAAGAAATCAACCGACCTTGACGGTCGGTGGTGTTGCCATTTGTGTTGTTGGAAGGTTGGCGAAACACCGACATTGAGCCATCGGTCTCATCA
>JAYUOP010000128.1:0-3734 GCA_043760745.1 Hyphomicrobiales bacterium | reverse complement strand
CCTCATCCGGCGTTTCACGCCACCTTCTCCCGCAAGCGGGAGAAGTAAAGCGGACATCACTTCGCCCGTTTTCGGGAGAAGTAAACATGCATCACTTCGCCCGCTTGCGGGAGAAGGTGGATCGCGCCACTTTGCGCGAGACGGATGAGGGACTTACTCGCCCTCATCCTCACTTGCATCTTCCGAAATCCGCTCGACGCTGACGACGTGTTCATCGCCGGATGTGTTGATGACAATCACGCCTTGCGTTGATCTCCCAGCTTTGCGAATGCCGTGGACCGGGCAGCGGATAAGTTGGCCGCCGTCTGTGACCAACATAATGTCATCGCTGTTTTCGATCGGGAATGAAGCCACAAGCGGTCCATTGCGATCATTGACCGCCATGGCCACAATGCCTTTGCCGCCACGATTGGTGAGGCGGTATTCGTAAGACGACGTGCGCTTGCCGTAGCCATTGGCGGAAACCGTCAAGATGATTTGCTCGGCAGCACCCATGGCGGCGTAACGTTCTGGGCTGAGCGATGCCTCGATGGCTACTTCTTCTTCATCGCTCGGTATAGGATCGACCTCTTCGCCAGCAACTGCCCTGCTCATTTTAATGAAGCCGGCGCGCTCTTCCGAGGTTGCTTCCATATGGCGCAGAATAGCCATGGAGATCACCTTATCGCCATCGTCCAATTTTATGCCGCGAACACCGGTGGAATCGCGGCCTTTAAAGACGCGGATATCATTGACGTCAAAGCGAATGCATTGGCCAAGGGCCGTCGTCAGCAACACGTCGTCGTGTTCGGTGCAAATCTCAACGCCTGTGATATGGTCGCCTTCATCAAGTTTCATAGCGATTTTGCCAGCGCGGTTGATGCTTTCAAAATCTTCCAAATCATTGCGGCGCACACCACCGGATTGGGTGGCAAACATCAAGTATGGTTTGGCGGCATCTGGTGCTGCATCAGGCAATGGCAGAATAGTGGTGATGCGTTCGCCAAGTGCTAATGGCAGAAGATTGATGAGTGCTTTGCCTTTGGACTGTGGATTGCCAATCGGCAAGCGCCAGACTTTCATCCGGTAAACTGTACCTTCGGTGGAGAAGAACAGAATTGGCGTATGCGTGTTGGCGACAAACATTTTGGTGACGAAATCTTCGTCCCGCATTTGCACGCCCGCCCTACCCTTGCCACCGCGCCGTTGCGCCCGATAAGCAGAAAGTGGCACGCGCTTTACATAGCCCGCATGGCTCACGGTGATTACCATATCTTCACGCGCAATCAAGTCCTCGTCTTCGACTTCGCCATCGTTTTCGATGATCTCTGTGCGGCGTGGCGTTGCAAAATTAGTTTTGACCTCGGTCAATTCATTGCGAATAATTTCTTGCACGCGCGAACGCGATCCCAGGATATCGAGCGCGTCCTTAATTTCGAGGGCTAGTTTTTCAAGCTCGGCTTTGATTTCTTCAATGCCGAGTGCGGTGAGGCGTTGCAGGCGCAAATCGAGAATGGCGCGGGCTTGTTCGTCCGATAATTTATAAGTGTTGTCATCTTGAAGCCCATGGCGCGGATCGGCGATTAGGGCGATAAGCGGGCCCAAATCCTTGGCGGGCCAAGCTCTCGCCATTAAACCTTCGCGGGCCTCGGCGGCATCTTTGGATGCGCGGATAAGTGCGATCACTTCATCAATGTTCGATACAGCAATTGCGAGGCCCACTAAAATATGGGCGCGATCGCGGGCTTTGCGGAGCAAATATTTGGTGCGGCGGGTGACGACCTCTTCGCGGAAAGCGATGAAGGCCACGAGCAAGTCTTTGAGATTGAGCTGTTCTGGGCGACCGCCGATCAGCGCGATATTGTTCACACTGAAAGTGTTTTGCAATTGGCTGAAACGATAAAGTTGGTTTAGCACAACATCGGCCACCGCGTCGCGCTTTAGCTCGACCACCACGCGCATGCCCTGACGCGAGCTTTCATCCCTGATATCGGAAATGCCTTCGATTTTCTTTTCTTTGACCATATCTGCGATCTTTTCGATCATGATCGCTTTGTTCACTTGATACGGAATTTCCGTGATGATCAAAGCTTCGCGGTCTTTGCGGATCTCTTCAATCTCAACACGGCTGCGCAGTGTTATCGAGCCACGTCCGGTGTGGAAGGCAGACTTGATACCCATGCGGCCAAGGATCAAGGCGCCAGTTGGAAAATCGGGGCCGGGAATGATTGTCAGCAATTCATCGATGTCGATGGCGGGATTTTCGATCACGGCAATCGTGGCGTCAATGACTTCGCCTAAGTTATGCGGCGCCATGTTGGTGGCCATGCCGACGGCGATGCCGCCAGAACCATTCACTAGCAAGTTGGGATATTTTGCAGGGAGAACGACGGGCTCGCGAAATTCATTCGAATAGTTGAGTTGGAAATCGACAGTGTCTTTGTCGAGATCGTCGAGCAATGGAACCGCGGATTTCGCAAGGCGGGATTCTGTGTAACGATCAGCGGCGGGTGGATCGCCATCAACGGAACCGAAGTTACCTTGACCATCGATCAGCGGCAAACGCAGCGAGAAGTCTTGCGCCATGCGAACGAGTGCATCGTAAATCGCAAGGTTGCCGTGCGGGTGATATTTACCCATCACATCGCCCACGATACGGGCGGATTTTTTATAGGCTTTATCCGGGGTAAAGCCGTTTTCTTCCATAGTATAAAGAATGCGGCGATGAACTGGTTTTAAACCGTCACGAACATCGGGCAAAGCGCGGCTGACGATAACGCTCATGGCATAGTCGAGGTAAGACTTCTGCATCTCCTCTTCGATAGTGATCGGTGTTATTTCGTTGGGGTTGGCTGGTGTCATGCCACCAGTCTTGTTCTTATCATCAGCCACGAAAAATCCTTCAGCGCATGCGCTTTAATTATGTGCCACGAAAGCACAAATGCAAACGGAAACCAAAAGTCTCCTACCCATTCGTCATCCCGGCGAAGGCCGGGGTGACGGTTTTGATAGCAAACGCTTTGATTAATTGCGCTGCACTTGCTGCGATTCGATACTGGCACAGGTTTAGCGCAGTTTGGACGTCAGGAGCAATGGAAACACAGGGTTTTGCCCGGATTCATTGGGGCACGGTTTGGCCGTTTTTAATCAGCGAAATCGCGTCCATTTCGCCGTCATAGGTTGGATCAACATCATAATCGGTCAATAAGAATTGGCCTTCTTTGAAGGTCCACGTTCCATTGCTGGATGCATCACCGATGCCCCGCCATTTGCTGAAACTCGACAGAGATTTGGTCGCGGGATCAAAATCAGCATTAAAAAGAAAATCAGTGGCGCGATAGCCAGCAATAGCAATGGACTTAAGTTTTTCGGACGTATCATCTGTATAAACCACGTCAAGTTCTGGCACAGCGAAGAACAGCTTTTGAGCAAGGCCATCTGGGTTTACGAGGTAATACACCGATGTGAAATTATAGGCCGCACTTTCACAGTCAAATGAATAGAGTGTTGCTGTTAACTCAGGTTCTTCTGGATAGTTACGATACTTGAGTTGGTTTACGCTGGGTGCGCTGCCGCCGCCATATTCCGGATTGTCATATTGTCGATTACAGGTGGTTCGATTTTCGCTGGCATACTGAGCTATCACGCGGGCCAATTGTCCTTCTGCGGTTTCCTTTTCAATCGGGACATCGCCACATTTCTCGGGCGCCATAGTGGATAAAAACCCATCCTCTGCGGGTTTGAGTTTCGCGGAT
>JAYUOP010000127.1:0-27629 GCA_043760745.1 Hyphomicrobiales bacterium | reverse complement strand
TGGCGTTGGCTATGCGGGTTTCAATTTTGCTGCCGGTCACACCAATCTTGTGAATGACGTCACGGTTACCGGAAATCAGCGGATGATCAGACTTGCTGCGAAGCACATAGACTGTGCCACTTTCTGAATCTGTTGCATCGGCAACGCTGGCGAACAGGGGACCGGCAACGGGATCAGTTACGCGCCGTCCAGCGGTGTCCTTGTAGAGTGCGCGCTGGAATGACCTTAGCAGGATATCGCTTTCCGTGCCGTTGCTATAGATCACCCGCAAGCGCCGGTCCTTGCGGTCATACTGGTTCAGAAACTCTTCCCCAACTCGATCAACATAAACGGTTTGCCCGCCCAATATGAAAAACTCGCCTTCTGCAATATCGGCATCTTCGCCAAAGCGACGGCTTTCCCGAATGCCCTCTTTTAGGTCATTCTGAACCTGTTCAAACTTTGGCTTAAACGTCTCGAAATCCTTGCAAGGGGTACGACTGGCAATCTCTTCAGCCGCCCGCACTTCAGCACGGGGCTTGACGTGTTTGAGTTGAGTAATGTCACCTTCACTAACGTCATCGATTCCAAGGTCACTCAACAGCGCGTCGTCATCCAAATCCGTTGCAGCAAAAGTTGGTTTGAAGTCGCCTTCCAGCAGCCCTTGCCGGTCAAAGTCTTTCAACAACGCACGGCATTCTTCCAGCGCGCGAATCCGGTCCAAGCGCACGGCGTACAGGCGTTCGAAAATGTCCTTGTCTTCCCCATGTGCTGGTATGTGGCCATGTTCATCAACGAAGCGCTGGATATCTTCAAAACCGGCGATGATCCGCTCTTCCCGTGGGGTGCGGGAAGATTTGCGTGAGGGTTCAACTTCAACGCCAAGCGCATCCAACAGTTCATCGTCTGAAAGATCAGCCATTCTTTTCTTCTGCACGTTTTTTGGCCAAAAATGCAACGCCTTCAGCCATGCGCCGTTCCCATGCATCTTGCGCGGTGAGGGAAGGCAAGCGCCCGCGTTCAGTTTTGAATATCAACGCGCGTTTGGCCAACTCACGCGCCTCTTCAAGGGTGAGGTTAATTCGTTTGCCGGTAATGATCGCTGCAATCTTGGTAAGGTTCTTTTCATCCATCGCCTTGGCCAGAATGGCATAGGCCTCACTGAACGGGTTGATATGGTCAATCAAATCGATATCCAAATTGCGCACGTCTAGCGCAAACTTGCGAACACCATCAATCAAAGCAGTGCTGCCGTTGCCTAGCACGTCACTACCTGACTCAACAATCTTCTTGGCGGATTGTGTAATGTTCAGCGCCGCAATGGCATGCTGGCGAACCGCCTCTTGATCTGTTTCACTCAAATTAGGGTACTTGTCTTTGACGATCTTCCCCATGCGGGCCACGGTCAGTTCTTCCGGCACAATTTCCTTGTCAAACAACCCGCGCTCAATCGCGGTCTTGTCCTGAACGAAAGCCGTGATTACTTCATTCAGGTCTTCCCGGCAAATGCGGGTGGCCTCATCGCTTTCCGGCGTTACAAGACCTTTGATCTCGATTTGAAACTGCCCTGTGTCTTCGTTGAAGCCCACATTGGGCTTGGATGGGTCATAGCCGCCCTCGCCATAGTTAAAGCCCTCTACAGGGCCGCTATTGGGGTTCTTGGGCGTAAAGTTGAAGCGCGGGGCCAAAACCTGTTCCATCAACAGGCTGGCCGCTATGGCCTTCAGCGTGTCATTCACCGCGTCAACCACCGCTGCTTCTGATGCATCGGGTTCCGCAATTAAATTGGTAAAGCGGGCACGGGTCTTGCCCTTGGCGTCGCGGGTGGCACGGCCAATGATCTGGATGATTTCGGTGAGGCTAGAGCGATAACCAACTGTCAAGGCGTGTTCACACCAAATCCAGTCAAAGCCTTCCTTGGCCATGCCAAGGGCGATGATGATATCAACAAGATCACGGTTGTTCTTTTCAGATTGTTGCTTCAGCGCCCCAATCACTTTTTCACGCTTCAGTGGTTCATCATCCACCAAGTCGGCAATTTTGAGAATGCGGCCATCGGGGCGTTCCACCAAATGAAAGCCGGTTGCGGGATCAGTGCCCTTCCATTTGCCAAGCGCTGAAATGATGTGTTCAACTTCCTTGATCTTGTCCTTGGTGCTTTCGCGGGAATTGACATTGGGGATGTGGATGATGGTTTTTTGGTCGGGGTCCAGCACGTCCAGAATGTCATCAACATAGGAATTGGAATAAAAGTAATAGCCAATGTCCAGCGCCTTCAAATACTCATAGCCATTCAACTGTTCGTAATAGGTATAGGTGACAGTTTCAAACTTGGCTTCGTCTTCAGGTGACAAAACCGGCACGGCGTCGCCTCTGAAATAAGAACCGGTCATGGCAACGATGTGAACTTTGTTGCGCGCAATAAACTGGCCAAGGTGAAAGCCCAATTTGTTGTTTTCAGTATCAGCCGAAACATGATGAAATTCATCAATGGCAATCAGCCGGTCATCAAATGCTTCAACGCCTAAATCATCAACAGCAAAGCGCAACGTGGCATGGGTGCAAATCAACACCTTGTCTTGGCCATCCAGAAATTCTTTCACGGCTTTCACTTTGGATTTGGCAACCCGTTCATCATCTTCGCCCGGCGCATTGCAAAGGTTCCATTGCGGCTTCACATGCCAATCAGCAAAAAAGCCAAACTTGGAAAGCGGTTCATTATTAAAGGCCGCACCAATGGATTTTTCAGGAACAGCAATAATCGCTTGTTTCACATTCTGTTCTGTCAGCTTGTGAAGTGCCACAAACATAAGCGCGCGGGATTTGCCGGAAGCCGGTGGGGATTTGATCAAGAGATATTGTTCGCCGCGCCGCTCATAAACGCGTTCTTGCATCACTCGCATGCCAAATTCATTGGCTTTTGTGGAAGCGCCGGTTCTGCCATAAGTGACGGCAACAGAAGGGATAGTTGTGGTCATCGAATAGCCTTACCTATGGGTGAAAAAACACCTTGTTGTTGGACTGCAATCAAAACACGATCAAGAAAAACATAACGCCTAAAGCATTGATTTATATAATTTCTATATTCACAGGCTTTCAATTTAGACCTCACAATCAAAACCCAATCAAAAGATTTTATGCCCAAAATGGCACATATCCTGCCCTTGGATGCTCTTCATCTGCTGGGCGGATCAAGTTTGCCTCTAAGGTCTGCCGAATGACGACCGACGCTTGCGCAGCATTCTTTTGATCAATCCCAAACCGTTCACAAAGTGTTGAATTCTTCATTCTCTGACCACTGACAAATTTAAGGCCTGCATGTTGGTAGCATGCCCGAACACGCTCTTCTTGCGTCATGGCTGCAAAACTTCTTGGTGCAAAGAGAACAACTTTTACGGCATTGCCATCTCTTCTAAGGTCAGGCGGCGGCAATTGGTGCACTTCAACTGCTGTAAGCACCTTATCAATGCCAGTTCCTTGTTCCTCACAAAGACGCATACGGCGCATCAAGGCGGCAAGCGCTTCATTTCGCGAACGTGGAGGTGAGTCCAGAAAGCGATTTGGTTCAACCAAGGGCTGACCGGGATTTGATATTTCCATGCGGTCTTTAAAGAGTTCAATCAAAGGTCCAGTGCCGGTGATCGTCATATCCTGATGGATCAATGCATTCGCAATAATTTCACGAAGAGCGATTGAAGGATAAAGCGGCCTCTCAATCCGCACATCTCTTTCAATATGTTCGTTGTTGGGCAAAAGCCCGTGAATGAAATCAACTAGACCCTTGAAACCGTTTGCATAGCCGCGCTGGTCATCTCTTCGATTTGTAACCGCATCAGCTCTGCTGGCACCATCATAAGCAACAAAGCGGACAGCCTTACGTTCAAGAGATGTAGAAAAATCAGCAAGCCGTTTTGCAAAAAGTATTGCGCCCAAATTGGTTATGTTCCAGTGGCCGCCAACATCTGGGCGTACGAGTCTATCAGCTTCCAGCTTCTCGAAAATCCCCGGCCTGTTATCAGGCAAAGGTTGCCCCGTCATCTCAAAATAGCTGACATAATCAAGCCGGGTCAAAACATCATCGCTCGAAACGAATTGTGCAGCGAGGTCAGACTCCCAAGCATAGGCTCGTAACTTGCCCCAAAGTGTACTCGTTCTTTCGGGATAGTCTGACAAAAGAGGTGTGGCACTTCCAATGCGAACAAATGACTGACGTTCGAACTCCACTGGCGTTGGCGCAGCCGCTGGAACAGTGAGCAAAACCAAACGATGGCCTTCAACGACAAACGTAGAGAAGCTAAATGCAATACTTGGTTTAAGCCGTTGCGCCAACCAGAATTCAAGTGGTTGCCGCTGGTGCAGCTGGCTTGAAGGTTCGAACACTGTGCCAACAACGGCATGATCTCCATCCTGAATGCCCCAAACAACGTATCCGCAATTCTGATCTGCAAGCCTCGCAGCATTGGAGATTGCCGAAATCAACTTGCCAATTTCATCGGGGTTAGTGTTGTTCACTTTAAACTCAACCCAAGACGTCTCAGCTGGCAGTTTCCGTAAATCACCAATCAAGGCAAGCATTCGCCGCTCAGAAATTGGTGGGGCAACTTCAGTCATGTTTTGTCGTATCCAAAAGAGGTATGGTTTTGATGTCATTCATTGCGGTGAGATATCCTTTGATCGAAGCGCCTCAATAGCAGGCGGGCACAGATTAGAGAAATGTGTAATCTGAATGCGCAGTCATCTTCTTCAGAAAGGCCGGGATGACTTCCAGCGGGATGCATGCGCGCCATCAGTCCACCGAGAAATTGCGGCTTCTGTTCGTTTACATTCCATTCATTGTATTCGGTAAAAAGAAATGGGGGCACAAGCTCTCCCAAATATTTTCGAGTAGAAATGGCATTTTCTGACCCTGTTGAACCACAGGCTTTTGCAATTTCCTGCAAATAGCTTTCAAAAAACGTTCGCAATTGCGCGTTGGAAGCAGCCCAATCGCCCCTGCTGAAAGCTGATATTGCTTGATTCAAATGACCGTGACTGGTTGTGAAATCAAATCTCTTGAGCAAGGCAGAAACTTCATCTTCAGCTTCCCTGAAGTTGAGCGCTGGTATGTGTTGAGGATATATTGGCCGCAACACAATTTCTGCTCTGGTTGACGTTACTGACCAAGTGTTAGGGCTGGGTATCTCAGTTTCGACATTATCCAAATCAAATCCATCAAATCGCAATCCTGCAATGAGCTTGAGCCAATATGTCGAAGTTTGCTTGACTGGAGGAGCTTTTATGGCCTCTTCAATGACTGCGATGGATAGAGGCATTTGGCCGTTTTCTGTGAGTACCATTGGATTTTCATCAATGGCAATACGAGCAAGATCAGCTGATCGTTGAGACTTCGAATTGGAGTTTGTTCGGCCTGCAATGCCCCACTGGTTTTCTAACAATGACAAGTCACCATGTGAAGCGTAGTCTGAAAGGACGGCGCAAGCAGCAGTAACAGTAAGGCGGTTGTACGTCATCATTGAGTACCTGCCTTTCGCTTTACTTTTTTGGCTAACTCTGGCTTCTCCGTCGTCATCTTGGTGTAAAGTTCAAACAGCTTTTCCAGCCGCTCGGTGTCGTTCTTGAAGCGACGGCCAATGTAGATGCGTTCCAGCACTTCGTCATTGCGCTCATGCGCCGCCCGCAAATTCTCTGGCATGGTTTCAGGGTCATAGAGATCAGCAATGGTGGCGGGCCAATGGGATTCCCGCGCCAACAAAATGTTTTCAGCGCATTGGGTGAGATCGGCTTTGTTTTTTTCTGTGAGTGTGGGAACCGGAAAGGTGTTCCAGCCAAGGGTGTTAGAGTATGAAAAATCAGTTCTCATTCTCACGCAAACCGTTCCAATCCAGACCCAATGAAGACGCGAAGCGATTAGCGCCATGTTCCAAAGAGGGGCGTCGTAGAGGGCAAAGTTGCGGTCAGCAACAATTGTGTCGCCATTAATCAAACCTACTGGAAGAAAATCACGGTTTTCTGAACTGACACGTGGAACAACTATAATTGACTTACTTTCTTTGTAACGAATTTCAGCAAACTTGTGTGGGCTGCTCGCAAGTTCGCGCGTTTGTTCCTTGCTACTCTCGGATCGCATTTTTGAAACCAATTGCAACCGTCGGGCAATCTCTGGAAATGATTGGGCGCTTTCCACTTGATCGTCTCTAATCCATAAGCAAAAGCGTTGCTTACCATTGATAAATTCTTCTGAACCCAAGTATGGCCGTAAAAATGTTTGTGTGCCGTTCATACTCAATGCTGGCACTTCAATTGAATCTAATAGAAGAAAGCCACCATCCACAGAGCTGTTTCCTCGATCCATAGGTGTTACGCTTGTCAAAGGTTGGCTTAACTTCTCAATTATTACGTTTTCGGATGGCAACAGATAGGCGTTGATGTTGTTAGTTTCCTTGACCATCATTTCGCGGGCATCATTTTCGGAAAAAAGACGACGCGCCCTATCAACATGATTTGTAATGCCAGCAATTACCACCGTGACACCGGCATTGTGACTTGCCAGATTAGCCCATTTAAAGCTTGTATGAGCAAAACAAATTTCGTGACCGGTTTGAAAAATAAGTGGCCAAAGAATTGGCACTTGTTGGCCTTGGCAAATTGAGTTTGTGGACACAAAGGCGGCAACAGTGCTGGTCTTCGTTCCAAAGTCAGCCGCTTTCATGAACCAGCCCGCAACATAGTCCAGCGACTTCCAGCTTTTGGTGCGACCATCGAATATAGATTTCAAATCGGATTTTTGTTCATCTGATTGCCACGTTGAACCCAAGTAAGGCGGGTTGCCGCAAATGAATGTTTCGCCGCCCTCGTTGTCAAAATCGATTTGCGCTTGATCCAATGGGGTATGAAAAAGGTCTTCAGCATGAAGTTTAACAGTGGACCCGGTCGGGCCGCACACACTCAACCAATCCAGCCGCAAGGCGTTGCCGCATGTAATCCAGTTCATTTTATTGAGCGGCAGAAATTCCAGCAGCGCATCTTTTTGGCCGCGATACAACACATCGCATTGATACTCAGCAATGATCAAGGCAAGCCGTGCAATTTCACAAGCAAAGTCTTTCAACTCAATGCCGCGAAAATTGGTGAGGGGAATTTCTGATTTGAGGTGGTTTTCGCCGCGCCGTTCATTGATCTGCGCTTCAAGTTTCCGCATTTCCTTATAGGCAATGACAAGGAAATTTCCTGATCCACATGCCGGATCAAACACCCGAATGCGGGCCATGCGCTTTCTGAGATTGAGAAGTGAGCGGGTGTTATCACCGGCTGCTTCCAACTGTTCACGCAAATCATCCAGAAACAGCGGGTTCAACACTTTCAGGATGTTGGGCACGCTGGTGTAATGCATGCCAAGTTCGCCGCGCTCTTCATCATCGGCAACGGCTTGAATCATTGATCCAAAGATATCAGGGTTGATCAGCTTCCAATCCAGGCGCCCTGCATGCAGAAAATATGACCGCGCAATACGGCTGAAGCGGGGAACGTCCTTCGACTCTGTAAACAGTCCACCGTTCACATAAGGAAACACATTGGCCCATGGTTTGACTTCATCACCGGTGCGGTTTTTGGGCGCAATATCCATGGCGCGAAAGATTTCAGCAATCACTTCATGGGTGTTGCCGGTGCGCGTGTCACTCAATTGTTCAACGGTTTTGGTGAACAATTGATCGCCATGGAAAATATCAGTGTCTTCGGCAAAGAAACAGAAAATCAGCCGCGCCATGAATTGGTTCAGGTCATGCCGCCGCGCTTCAGTTCCCCAATCAGGGTTTTCACTCAGCAGTTCGATATAAAGCCGGTTCAGCCGCCCGGTGGCCTGAATATCAACCGGGTTGTTGTGTATCTGCTTGACGGTGGTAAAGCCCGCCAAGGGCAGGAAGAAACCAAAGTGGTTTTCAATCTTGCTATATTCGCAAGCAATCGACTCGCCGCTGGCAAGGTCTTTCGCTTCCAGCAATTCACCATCGGTTGCCAGAATGAACTTGGCTTTTTGCTTCTTGGTAGCAGCACTGGCCTTCAGGGTTTCCAGCATCTTTGCCGTGTCACCATTGGCACAAACGCCAAGGTGTATGTTGCTGCGCTGCAAAACCGCACCGGCCACGTCTGAGCCATTGGAAGAGCCATTGCGCAAACGGGCAATGGTGGCGTCCTTGTTGCCATAGGCTTCCAGAAAGGCGAACGGAAAGTTAGCCGCGTCAAAGGGTTCACTTGCCAGCTTGGAAACAGCTTCCGCAATCTCAAACGCGTTCATGGTGTTGCCGACTGATTCAAAGTGAGTTCCCCTCGGAGGGTTAAGTAACGGCAAGCAACAGGTTGTTGCAAGGGTGCAAAGCATCAACTGGACAACTAAAGCAACGCGCTGTTGCCTTTGGGAAAGGAAATCACACGCATTGGCTTCAGGTTGAGCAGACCAAGCCGTTCGAAATAGTCAAGGCGACTGGCCGGTGCATCATCATAGAGGTAAAGGATTCCATTATCTCCCTTTGTGGACCAGATATCCTTGAAAGTGGATGGATCAGAACTGAACCTCACGCCATGGGAATGCAGGTAGTCATCATAGACCACCCAATCACGGTTGCGATGGCCTAGCGGCTTGTAGTTGCGGTTGACCGGCAGATAAACATATTTGAATCGCGCATGCTTCAACGGCACAAAGGCATAGGGAAACCAAAACCGGAATGGATGATCAAGCGAAGACGTGAGTTGCGCAAGTTTAAGTGCAAGGCCAGTGCCGCGCATCAACGGCGGTTTATCAAACGTAACCATATCAGCATGGGTCCCTCTGGCCATTTTCGAGTTCCGGGGGGAGCGCAGAGCCGGGGTTCGGAACAGTTTTGGGATTTTTCCAAAATGAATTCCCAATTTCGGCCATCACGAAAGCGTAACCACTACGCCCCCGTATAGGGTGCGTTACGTTGGTGACGCTTAGCTTCGTAGAATTTGGCAGGGTTTCTTTATGGCGCAACAACGTAACGTTATGCACTGTTACAGGAGTTACGCGTCGCGCCATTTGACCAAATCCCCATCGAATTCCACATGCTTCAGAACTTCAGGGGCTTTTTTCAACCGCATGTAAGCATTTCGAAATGCATCCGGCGTTATATCAGCACTTGGCCATTTGTTTTTCTTCAATTGCGCGCGCCACGTCTCTACCGGAATGCTTCCATCACCAAAGTCGTCGCCCATAATTTTTGCATGCCGTGTCACGCGCCGGATAACCGTTTGAAGTATGTCCAGCGCCCGGCGTTGCCGGTCATCAAGGTTGCTCAATTCTGAAAACATGGGGTCACCAAATGGAATGGCAACCGCTGAAGAAACAGGTTCCCCACGTCGGTTGCGGTAGTACAATTCCACCCGTTCCAATTCGAAATTAAATTTTGCGCCATCTTCGCCTTCTTTCTGTTTGGTGATTTTCATTGACCGTTTGCGATCATTGCCGGTGATTGTGATTTCGGTATCCACCGCACCAAAGAGACTGGAATGCCCACGGGCACCTTTGGAATCGTCTTTGCCGGGGTGATGCAAAAGCATAAGGTGCGCTTGAGTGGCGTGTCGGATTTCATCGGCACCCGCAATCAATGCACCCATATCTTCCGACGAAGATTCATTGCCACCGGCCATGGCACGGTTGAGGGTGTCGATAACAATCAGCCGAATAGGGACTCCCCATTCGATTTCCAATTCTTTACACCGTTCTATGATCCACTTGCGGGCCGCTTTGTCAGTACGCAAATTCAAGCTGCCATCGATTACCGCAACCGGCAACGAGTCCAGGTCTTTGAACGCATGCGTCTTTGCCCATGCCTTAAGTCGCTTTCGAAACCCCTGAACGCCTTCCAGCGCAACGAAGACAACACCACCTTGTTCGACTTCTTTGCCATGCCATGGCCGCCCTGTAGCAAGGTGCATTCCCATATCAATGGCAGTGAATGATTTTCCAACAGACGGTTGCCCAATCAATGTCGAAAACTGAAATTGGTAAAGCACATCTTGAATAAGTTCTTCAGGCTCTGGCATAGCGTCCAGCGCGTCCATGCGGTGTAAGTTCAGTGATACGGCTGATGGTCTCCGTGGAGGACCATCGGTTTCGTTTTGGAGTTTGGTTTTGTTGCGCCTGCTTTCGTTGGCTTCTTTGATAAGCGACCGGAAAGTAATGTTCCCCGTCCCCTTGTCGTTTCTGATCGACTCCCACGCTTCTTCGAATCTTTCGTCTTCAAACTTGTTTGACTTCTTGGAAACCCATTCCGCCAGATCACAAGCGTAGTCTTCGTCGTCGGGGAATTGATGCTTGATGGCCATGAGCAACTGAATCCAGTCGTCGTGGTCTTCAATCCGCTTCTCGGGCAAATTCTTAAGCACGTCGCGGATTTCGTCGTCTGTCATTTCGACAGGGCCATGCGCAACAGCGTCTTCGAAGCTGTCGATCTTCTGGCGTGTTACCGGACGATCTGAACCGTCACGCACGTCAAGTTCTTTTGCAGCGATGTAATGGGTGCGGGTTCCGTTGCTGATGTCATCCAGCATCGAATCAAAATCTTTAGCGTCGGCCAACTCGTACTTGAAACCGTCCGGGTGCATCGACCCGGGGCCGACGTGCTGTTTGCCAGTGCCGATGATGTCGATCTGCGCGGCGTCCTTGGTTTTGCCATCGGTCCATGTGATCTTCTTAGGGTGCTTCCACAAACGGCCAGAGCGCAACGCCTTGTTCGTTGTCCCTACATAATGGCGCGAAAGACCGAGCTTGTTGCCGGAGTGTACAACACAGAATTCGTCGATGTGGGGTATGAGTTCATACAACTTAGCCAAGGCTTCTTTTTCAACACTGGCGTCTTTGATGTCTAAGTCGATTGTTATGAGGAAATCACCACTAGCAAGCTTCGAATGAGCGCCCGGGCGGATTCCGTAATTGTGCCACTTAGGAGCTTGTTTCGATACTTGATCAGGTGTGAGTTTGTCCAACTCAGACCAATTGTTCTGTGTAGGGATTTTATCGTTTTTGCGGACAGGAATTACACTGACTCCCGCACCTGCGAGTGACTTGATTTTATTGAGCATTGTTGCGACCTAGGAAAAACGTGCGACTTCAGACTATTATTTTAGAGTCAGTGGTTTGAAGTGCTGAAATTCGCACGGTGCGCAATGAACGCTTCAAGCCATGACAAAGGTACGCCACTTGCGCGTTCACTTAGTTTTACAAATGGTGGAAATTGGCCTTCAGCAATCATGGCGTACAAGGTTGATCTTGAAAGCCCGAGGAATTTTGCCGCCTCTAATGGCCGCATGAAAGGGCCGGTTGCTGGAAGTTCATTCCAAGCTACAGATTTGGTTTCGCTGCGTTGACAAGGCGTATTGGTGGTGTTGCGGTTCATGTTCTTGCTCACTTTCTGATCTATTTGTGAGCGAAGAAGTGCAACGAAGTCGGATAGCAAGATAGTGCGGTAAGCTTTCGATTCTGGAAGAGATTTAGCACTAGACGGCTTTTTAGGGTTGCAATTCGTCCATCGGATTTTGCGCTGATTTTGTGTTTTTGATGTAGGTTCCAAGGTGTTTTCGAACTTGTTCTATAGACAACGGGGGAAAGTAATGATTCAAGACTGTGTTTTTTGTAGATGGATCAACATTGCCCTTGGCGTCTTCGAACTGAGTGTTAGAAAGTGATGACCTTGCCGCTTCGAAGTAAGCCATCAGTAGCCGGTATGCAGGCCCGTTTTCCGTCAAAGTAGGGGCCTTGTTGCAGTACCTACTATAAGCGCCAAGTAGATCAGAAGTTACCCGAGTGACTGGCAATCCTTTGGTTCGACCCTTTACAATCATCCCGCTTTGATATTCTAGCCAAAGCCGCATTTCGCGAAGCCAAGACTCCGGCAACGAAGGTGGTTTCGGATATATTTTGCCGTAATCGGTAAGCCGCACTTCAAGAGTATCTAGCGTGTCATTAAGCCGTTTGATTTCCCTTTGTTTCAACGACCTATAGAATTTTGGTAACGGGCCATTTAACCGCACCGCAGTGATATCTTGAATTTCACCAATGAAGGCGTTTTGAGCTGCTTGCGAAACTGCAACAATTCTTGCTGACTCAAGAATTGCAGCAGCAGAGTCTTCGCTCAGAATAGAACGAACGGTTGGTTGGTGAAGATTGGCGTTGATGACGCCTCTTTCTGAAACCACGATTCTGAAAACATTGGATGTGGTCATGCGGCAACCATTGTCACGACCTTCTTCATGCGAAGTTGATCAAGTTGGTCGGACCACCATTGCATCATCTTCACCCGTTCCTGCCAATGTTCGCCGCGCGCATATGCTCTGCGAACTTCGTCGCCTTCCACATGGCCCAGTTGGCGTTCAATCGCATCCGCATGCCATTTGCCGCTTTCATTCAGCAGAGTGCTTGCCAAGGCCCTAAAACCATGGGCGGTCATTTCTTCTTTGGTGTATCCAAGTCTACGCAATGCCGCGTTCAGGGAGTTTTCTGACAGTGGCCTATGAACTGTTCGAACACACGGGAATGCGAATTTTCCAACACCCGTAATCCGTTGGTGGTTTTGAAGTAAGTTGAGCGACTGAATTGATAGAGGAACAACCAATGGTCTTCGCATTTTCGCCTTATGCGCTGGTATCGTCCACGTCGCATTTTCAAAATCAACTTCAGTCCATTCCATTTGACGAAGTTCGCCGGGTCTCGCAAAAACATGTGGCGCAAGACTCAATGCAGCTATTGTTGATATTTGACCAGAAAAGCCTTCAATTGCTCTTAAAAGTTCCGCCACGCGCGATGGTTCAGTGATTGCAGCGCGATGAACTACCTTTGGAGTTGATAAGGCATTTCGTAGTGGGAATGTTGGATCGGTATCGGCTCTGGCTGTAGCTATGGCATAGCGAAAAACAGTTCCGATTGTGCCCCTGAGTCGCCTAGCAGTTTCAAGTATGCCACGGGCTTCAATCTTCTGAAGTACGATCAGTATTTCAGGTGCCTTGATTTCAGATATGGGCCTTTCACCAAGCAATGGGTATGCAAATTCCAATAACCATTTGTTTTTTGTAATGGTGGAAGTTGCACGGCCTTCACGTTCATTCTTGGCAATCCATTCTTCAGCGACCATTCGAAATGTGTTGCTTTGTGAGACTTTGCCAACGTGCTTTTCAACCTTTCGGGCATGCGTCGGGTCAATGCCAACAATTAGTTGCCCTTTTGCTGCATCACGTTTCTTGCGCGCGTCTAAGAGTGATATAGTAGGGTATGATCCGAGCGCTAAAAGCTTTTGTTTGCCAGAAAAACGGAATGCGTATCGCCAGTGCTTGGAGGCATTTGGCATTATCCACAGTTGAAGACCCTGAGAATCGCTAAGCTTTAGAAGCTTGTCCTTTGGTTTGGTATTTTTGATTGCGACATCGGTAAGCATCGAAAATCCGTTGGGTTTTAGCGATACCAACATGGTGCCGCGCGATACCAACATTAGTACCAACAAAGCCATAGGATGTAGATGAACTGCAATTTACGTTAACGGACGCCAAAACAGCAAATATCTTGGGTTTTAGTTTTGATCAAAACACCGTTGGACGTCGTTGGAAATGGAAGTGGTGCCCGAGACCGGAATTGAACCAGTGACACGCGGATTTTCAATCCCGTTTCATTTGAGCAAAAACAATCGGTTAGAAAAATTTGCATTGTCAAACCGTGTCCGGACAATCAATGGGTTAGAGGGCAATTGTCAAACCTTAATAAAGCCGCCTGACCCGCCAAAAGAAACCCCTGCAAAGGCGGCAACCTTGGCAGGGGCAAATAAAACAGGAAACTTAGCGGCTTCCAACAAAAATCATAGCACAACTGCCAGATATGCCGCAACACATTCCAAACTGATATTGGCCCGGCGCGAATTTTATTTGCGTGGTGAATGGACCCCTGAGGCAAAGCTTTACCAAAAACAATGCGGCTATGACACTTTGACCGCACTTGCCCATGCCGGGTTGGTTGCCGTTTGTATGGTCTCATTTTTCCATAGCAACACCGGACCAAGTATCTTTGAATTTGACCCTGAAGGTACGCCCTCAGTCGTGATTGAAGTGTTAGGTGAAGACGGCGAAACCGTTATTGACCTTGCTTCATGGCCTATGCACCAGCCGGATCAATTTGCCACGGCGACCCGTGAAGCCGATATGCTTGGCATAATCAACATGCGCAAACGGGGTTCAATGCCCTTGCGGGTGCATCGAACGCCTCACGATTGGCTAGCGTCAAACTGTGAAGGTTGCGTTCCTGTCAATGAAAAATGGGCCGGGCATTGGCTCAATTTAGCGGGTGGCCCCTTCATTGCGGATGATCAAGCGCACGGCCTCGAAATTAAAGCGATGCTCGGCCGCCATGCCAGCAAACACACAATTCTAATTCCCGATTCAGAACGAAAGTTAGCAGCATGAACGCCCCTCAGTATATCAATCTTGAAGAAGCAACCAAAATCCACAGCGACAATTTCCGGTCATTGCCGATCTTCTCAGCAAAAGAACTTGGCGAAACCGTATTCGATCCGATCAAATTCATTGTGCCGGGATATGTTCCTGAAGGGTGCTCGATCCTTGCGGGCCGTCCAAAGCTTGGCAAATCATGGCTGGCACTGGACTTAGCGCTTGCCGTGGCACGGGGTTCTTATTGCCTTGGCAATGTTGAATGTGAACAAGGAGACGTTCTCTATCTTGCCCTAGAAGATAACAAGCGCCGTTTGCAATCACGAATAAACAAGGTGACGGCAAGCGATAGTGATGACACTTGGACAAGTGCGCTAGACTTTGCAACCGAGTGGAAGCGATGCGAGGACGGCGGCTTAGAAGATATCGAAGCTTGGATATTGTCAAAACCAAAGCCGCGCATGGTGATCGTGGACGTATTGGCGCAATTCCGTTCAGGGCGCGGCAACACTGAGAACCTTTATGAGAGTGACTATAGGGCAGTCAAAGGCTTGCAAGAGCTTGCCAGCAAGTACGGCTTGGCAATCATCATTGTGCACCACGTTCGCAAGGGTTCCGGTGATGTTGATCCGTTTGAGCGCGTATCGGGAACCATGGGCTTAACAGGGGCCGCAGATACCACCATAATTCTTGACCGTGATGGCAACGGCTGCACACTTTATGCACGGGGCCGGGATATTGAAGAGTATGAGCGGGCCATAACATTCAACCGGGAAAATTGCCGTTGGACCGTTCAAGGGGAAGCAAGCGAAGTGCGGCGCACAGACGAACGCGGCGCAATCTTGGCAGTTCTAGAAGAGGCAACCGAGCCAATGTCACCGAAGGATATAACCATTGCCACAAGCATGAACCGAAACGCTTGTGACCAACTACTCCACAAAATGACAAAGGCCGGTGAGGTGATCAAATCAAAGCGCGGCATGTATATCCATCCTGATCGCCCTGAACTTATCGCAACCTCACCCCCCACCCCCGATAAGATCGATAAGAAGATAAGAAGTAAGGGCGAAAGCATTGAAGGTGATGGCCTATGACACACCCTCAATCTTATCTTCTTATCGATCTTATCGCCCCCCTGAGCAACGAACTGATAAGTTTAGCCCATCAAGTCCAATGCCTTGCACCCTCACATAACAATCCTCACTCATTCCATGAAGGAAAGAGTGAGATAGTGAATAGATTAAGGGTTTTAGCGAGAGGGATACCCCCCTCTAAGGACGGCAAAGGAGGCGCTTATAGACCGGTGTGGACCAAGAACGTGCAGTTAGTTCCTCACATGGGGTTATTATCCTACGAAAAGCGGCGTTTTGAGGCTGGCAAAGTTACCGCCATTGTTACCGATAAGATTCAAAATAAGAAGTTGGATAAGAAACACAGTGGCGAATAACCCCGAATACAAAACGACCCGCTGGCAACGATTGCGGAAATGGCAACTTTCCAAAGAACCACTTTGCACGTTCTGCAAGGCCTCGGGCCGGGTTAAACCCGCAACGGTCTGTGATCACGTAACGCCTCACAAAGGCAATATGGCGCTGTTTTGGTCCGGACCCTTTCAAAGCCTATGCCAGACTTGCCATAGCGCGTCCAAACAATCGATTGAGCGAAAGGGCTTTGCCCGTGATGTTGGTGCGGATGGCTGGCCTATTGACAAAAAGCACCCTGCAAATGAGGTTTCAAAATGGGATTGAGGGGACCGGGTGCAAAACCTATGCGGAAAAAAGCCCCTGAGACCTTCCCGGCAACGCCTGAGGCGCTTCCATGGGAAAAGGCTGGCCTGAGTAGGGTTGATAGGGTGATCGCCTTCCTAGAGCATTTGCCAATCACGCAAGGGGCGCATGCGGGCCGTCCATTCAAAGTTAGACCGTTCCAAAAGAAGTTTCTAAGCCGCGTTTACGCCGTCACTGGCAAATCACGCCGGGTGCGCACGGCAGTTTTGAGCATGGCCCGCAAGAATGGGAAAACCGATATTGCCGCAAGGTTGGCCTTGTGCCACTTCTCAGGACCGGAATCAGAAAGCCGTGGGGAGGTTTATTCGGCAGCAAATGACCGCTTCCAAGCCTCTCGAATTTATAACGAAATGGCGGCTATCATTGCCAAGGTGCCATTTTTGGATGAACGAATCAGCCTGAAGCGTCACGATAAGACCATGGAAGATGTTGAAAACGGTTCCATATTTGCCGCCCTTAGTGCTGACGTTGCAACCAAGCATGGTCTTTCGCCAAGTATGATTTGCTATGATGAATTAGGGCAAGCGCCAAATCGCAACCTTTTCGATGCTCTTGATACGGCAATGGGTGCACGGTCCGAGCCGCTTATGGTGGTGATCTCCACTCAGGCGGCAAGTGACCTTGCGCCAATGAGCGAATTGATTGATTACGGCTTGCGGGTGAATGCCAAAGAAATTGACGACCCTGCATTTCATTTGACGTTTTATTCAGCGCCCGACGATGCGGACCCATGGGCAAAAGCAACGTGGAAGCTGGCAAACCCCGCACTTGATGATTTTAGATCGCTAGAGGATGTTGAGCGCATGGCCTCGCAAGCCAAAAGAATGCCGACTAAGGAAGCCGCGTTTCGCAATTTGATCCTTAACCAACGGGTTTCTGGAGACACTGCCTTCGTGCCGCGCGCTGAATGGGATGGCTGCAATGGTGCGGTAGACGTGAACGCGCTTAAGGGCAGACCATGCTTTGCCGGGCTTGATTTGGGCGGTGCAAGAGACTTGACCGCATTGGTGTTAGTGTTCCCGGATGACAACGGGGTTTTTGACGTGTTGCCGATTTTCTTTGTTCCAGAACAAGGCTTGGATGACCGGGAATTGCAAGAGCGCACCCCATACCGCGTTTGGCGTGATCAAGGGTTTATCCGCACGATGCCCGGCAAAACCATGGACCCGCGCTTCGTTGCCCATGCAATCGGGGAACTTCATGCGGAATATAACATTCAAAAGCTGGCCTACGATCGCTGGCGCATTGATGACTTGCGGCGGGAACTCGATACGATTGGCGTTTCCGGGCTTGAAGTGGTTTCCCATGGGCAAGGGTTTAAGGAAATGGGACCTGCAACCGACAATCTCTTGCGGGTGATCCTAGATCGCAAATTGCGCCATGGCGGCAATCCACCCCTTGGAAGCTGCATATCGAACGCCGTTCCAAATCAAGACCCTACCGGGGCCGTGAAACTTGATAAGGCTAAAAGCTATGGTCGCATTGATGGTGCGGTAGCGCTTTGCATGGCTTTGAATGTTGCCCGGCAGCATGTGGACACGCCCGAATGGGAACCAATGTGCGAAGTGATTTAGGGTTTAGCGTTCAAGCCAATGTCCACAAGCCGCCGGATGGCTTCGGGACGGCTTGGCAAGTCCGATTGCTTTCGCCGCCATGCGTCGATTAAGGCGATTTCCGGCGGGTGCAATCGCACCCCTACAGTCTCACCTCTACCCGTCGCGGGGCGTCCTTTATTTTTGGCTAGCATTTTATCTTGCGTGGTCATGGATTACATGATAGCAAAATAACAAGCCGGAATGAAGCGCTAACTTCTCCCGGCTCTAACCCGTTCAACCTTAGTGGAGGCCAACATGGCTACTTTTCCAACTACCATAGCTTTGCCCGTAAGTCACTTCAGCCGCGTCGATCTGGAAAACTGGATTGAAGCCGCTGTTTCGTATCTCGATTTTCTCGATGGTGATCCGGACCTAGAAGAAACCTGCGAAGATGAGGGCGCTCAATGTGATGATGAGGGTGTTCCACATTATGACTTTTGATGCGGATTGTGGGCTTGCTTTTTCGCACATTGTCTCTTGACAACCTTCCTGCAAAATGAGATATGTTGTCAAACAACAACGAAAGCGCGTTTGCATGGAACTAATTTTAACTCGAAAGTTCACCTCTGGAGATGTGATTAAGGCAGCAGGGATCACCAATGATCGGCTTCAAACATGGCTTCGTGCTGATCGCTACATCATCGGTCATCGCAATGGCGCTAAAGTTGGCACAGATGGCCCGCGCCGTACCTTCAGTTTTTACAACGTGATGGAAATTGCATTGGCCACAGAACTGATTCTGGTTGGCCTAACAGTCGAAGATGCCTTCAAAACATCGGTTATTTTTAGCCATGCTGGAGAAGTTAGCTATGATTATGACGATATCAGGTGTCCCGGCTTGCCTTTTCAAGATGGCATAACACTTTTTGTCGCTAACTTGCAGCATTCTGAAACCATTAACTGGTTGCCCGGTCAAAACGAAAGCAACGTAATGGCAGAAATTTTTCTCTCACATGTTTCCAGAACGGAGACACTTTTCCGCGTGATCAATATGAGCAAATTGTATGACCGTGTTGCGTCCTCCCTAAATTTTCATCCAGATGCAGAACTGGCTAAATGTTATGCACCCGGTCCAGCAAGTACATTTGTAGACGACGGGCTTTGATTAAGTTTTCCCCTAGAAGGGATTTCCGCGCGGTGCGGAACCAAAATAACACTGCCCTTTGTGGGGGAACGGTATTCCTGTTGCCGAGCGACACAAATGGCAGACACCGCAAGAATTTCATCGGATTGCCAGCGTCGTGACGATTGCTTGCTTCCAAACTCAAAGGACGAAAGACAATGAACGTTTACGACCTAAAGGAGCAACGCGCCGCCAAAGTGGCAGAGATGCGGGCAATTGCTGACAAAGCGAAAGGCGAAAGCCGTGACTTATCAGAATCAGAAACCCGCCAATTTGATGCGCTTAAATCAGGCGCAACCAAGCTTGATGGCGATATTTCCCGAACTGAGTTTCTGGACGAAGCCGAACGCCGCATGGAAGGCGAACCTATCACAAATCGTGGTGGCGATTCCATGCACTCACTCGAAACCCGCTTTCGTGCCGGCAAAGCCATTGCAGAACACATGCAAGGCAAGCTTTCCGGAGTTGAAGCGGAATTCGCGGCCGAAAATCGGTCTGGTCGTAAAGACGCAATTACCATGCCTGTCTCGCTCTTTCTTGGCAGTGCTGAAACCCGCGCCCTTACCACAACCAGCCCGGTTGGTGGTCCCGGCTCTAACCTCATTCAAACCAATCTTGGACCCCTCATTGACCGCTTGCGCCCAACGCTTGCGGTTGAAACCATGGGTGCAACAATCCTTTCAGGCCTCACTGGCAATCTCGATTTGCCACGCGTCAAAGCAAGTGGAACGTCTAGTTGGGTTGGTGAACATGCCAATGGAACGGGAAGTGATACGCAATTCGACAAGGTTTCAATGGGACCAAAAACCGTTACTGCACAATATGAGCTTTCCCGGCGCATGCTATTGCAAGCGCTTGGTCTCGAGCAAATCTTGCGTGGCGATATTGGCTACCTCTTGGCACAAAGCCTTGATGGCGCGGCTATCAAAGGTGGTGGCACAAACGAGCCTGTTGGCATTATCGGAAACACTAGCGTTCCGGTTATCGCCATGGGTGCAAATGGTGCGGCTATGACAGTCACCACCGCAGCAGATATGATTGGTTCTATTGTGGATGCAAACGCCAATGGCAACACTGGTTTCTTGACCAATTCCAAAGTGCGTAAAGCCGCTATGAAACTTCTCGACACCACGAACCGCCCTTATGGCATTTCAACGGTGTTTCAGAACGAACCCGTGACCTTCTCAAATCAAATTCCGTCAAACTTGACCAAGGGCAGCGGCACAAACCTTTCCGCCGCACTCTATGGGGTCTGGTCTGATCTGGTCATCGGTTATTGGTCAAGTGTTGATATTGTAATCAATCCGTATGCTGACAGTGTTTCGTCCAAGGGCGGCGCACTGCTTCACGCTTTCTTGGATTGCGATGTTGCGGTACGTCATCCTGAAAGCTTTGTAGTCGTGAAGGATATCATTGCTTAATGGAAAAACTTGCCACAGAACGCCGCGTTGCTGAAATCGAGGTAAGGTTGAAAGGCCGTAAACTCGAAGGATATGCGGCGCTTTTTGGTAGCGCTGCACGGATTGGTTCTATCTCCGAATCAATCCGTGCAGGCGCATTTTCAAAATCATTGACCAAGGCGGATATTCTCGCCTTGGTCGATCACGATCCTTCCCGTGTATTGGCACGAACCCGCAGCGGCTCATTGCGCCTGGCACAAGATACCAGGGGCCTATCATTTGAACTTGATGTTCCAAACACTCAGGCGGGCCGGGATGTTTTGGCCCTTGCCGAGCGTGGCGATATCGGTGGCATGTCCTTTGGCTTTTCCATTCCGCCCGGTGGCGATGCGTGGCAAGGTGAAACCCGCGAACTTCTCAATATAGATTTGCATGAAATTTCCGTAGTGCTGGCATGGCCCGCCTACGATGGAACGGTCGTTAATGCCCGCGCAATGGCCTCATACCAGCCTTGGCGCTTAAATCTGGCACAACGCTACCTTGAAACACTGGAGGGCCGCTCATGAGCTTCCTAGGTCGATTACTTGGCAATGAAAAACGCTCACAAACGGTGCGGGGCTCTGACCCATTTTTAGCTGAATTTTTCGGCGGTAGAGGCTTTGGCGCGGTAACCCCAGAGAATTTGCTTTCTAACAGTGCAACCGCCGTTCGCTGCATATCCTTGCGCTCTGAACTATTGGCCTCAGTTGGCTTGTTTGTCTTCAAACGCACGGCAAACGGTGGCCGCGAAAGAGCAAGTGATAATCCGCTCTATACCCTCTTGCATGACAATGCGAACCCGCAAATGGGCGCATTTGAGTTTCGGGAATTGATGATCCGTTCGATGGATTTGCACGGCAACGCTTATGCCCGAATTGAGCGTGATAATCGTGGGCAAGTCATTGCCCTTTATCCCTTGATGCCGGAAACGGTTTCGATTGAACGGCTTGCCTCAGGTCGCTTGCGCTATAAAGTTAGCGATAAGGGAACGGTGGTTCTTTTACAGCCCGAAATGTTGCATGTAAGAGGACCGTCAAAGGATGGCGTTATAGGGCAGTCACCAATTCAGATTGCCCGCGCCACACTTGGCCTTGCAATGGCGCAAAAGGAAACCGCAATCGCTTTGATGAACCATAGCTTGCGGCCTTCAGGAGTTTTTAGCTTTCCCGGTCACTTGACAGACCAGCAAAGAGATAGCGCAAAATCAAGTATTACAAGCAACTTTAGCGGCGCTTCAAACGCTGGCAAATTCTTTGTCATGGACGGAGATGCAAAATTTGAACGTATGTCATTTTCTCCAGAAGATGCGCAATTTCTCGAAAGCATGAAGCTTTCAAATGAGGACACCGCACGACTATTTGGCGTCCCCCCAACCTCAGTTGGCATTCTTGATCGTGGCACTTATTCCAATGTTGAACAGGAATCGGCTTCCCTCATTCAAAACTGCCTCGGGCCGCTTGCCGCACGAATTGAAAGTGCAATGATGCGTTGCCTTCTCACTGACACACAACGCAAAACGCTCTACATAGAACACGATCTATCAGGCCTCTTGCGTGGCGATGTTAAATCACGATTTGACGCTTATCGCATAGGCCGTGAGATTGGTGCGCTATCATCCAACGATATTCGCCGCCGCGAAAACGAACCGCCAATTGCCGATGGTGATGGCTATCACATGCCAGCAAATTGGATACCACTAGGCACAATTCCAACTGAAAAAGGTGGTGCATGAATAGGGCCGTCATAAATGTTTCGATGCCGTTGCGCCGCATTTTGACCAAGCGCCAAGCTGCTGACTATTGCAACTTGAATGCAAAGCGCTTTGCAAACGATTGCGCAATCGCTCCAATAGAGATGCCCGATGGTTCCACTCAATATGACATTCAAGATTTGGACAAGTGGATTGACTCTTTGAAAGCAGGAAGCACCAATGATGATGACATTATTGCGAGGCTTGGAAAATGACATTTGTTAAGGTCAAAGGGTTTAAGATATTCACAGATAGGCACGGTAAGGCCCGTTGCTATCATCGCAAATCTGGCACTGCAATTGACCTTGCAAAATGCCCAATAGGTTCACTGGATTTTTTTGCCGAATGTGAACGCTTACGTTCCTTAAGTGATAGAGCAGAAGTCACAAAACCGGGATCACTAGGCTTGCTAATTGAGCGCTATCGCGCTCATGACACATTTCAATCATTAGCGCCTCGCACCAAGGCCGATTATCAAAAGTGTTTCAACTACCTTAAGAGCATTGATGACACACCGCTGGTGCGCTTCACGCCGCCATTGGTCGTTAAAATCAGAGATAGGGCCGTTCAGCTTATTGGTAGGAGGCAAGCGAACTATGTGAGAACAGTAATGGCGTTGCTTTTTGCATGGGGAGTGGAGCGAGGCTATTTGACCTCTAATCCTGCCAGCAAGATCAAAAGCACCAAAAAACCAAAAGATGCACCTGAAGCAAATCGCCCTTGGCATGATAACGAGCGAAACGCGGTCATGAATGCCTTGCCAGCTCATATGAGGCTACCGATTGCCTTGATGATGTTCTGCGCACTTGATCCACAAGATGCCGTCAAATTGCCAAAAACCGCCATTGAGAATAACAGGCTCAAAACCAAACGCGGTAAGACCTCCGGACATGTTGGCTTTAACTTGCCGCAAGCCCTCATAGAGGTTCTGGCAATTGCACCATCACATGATGCAATCACACTTTGCGCTACTAGCTACGGTAAACCATGGACACTCTCAGGCTTTCAATCGTCATGGGCAAGAGTGAAGCGCAAACTAGAAATCTCAAATGCCGTGCAACCGGGCCTAACCTTGAAGGGCTTGCGGCATACTGTGGCTACGATACTTGCGGAAATGGGATGTGACGAACGGACCATTGCAGACATGCTTGGTCAAAAGACAACTGAAATGGCCCGGCACTATTCGAGACACGCCAACAAGACCGAAAAAGGCAATGCCGTAGTCAAGAGTTTTGATGATGAATTGAACAAGCGGCGAACAAAAGTTGTCAAACCCATTTAACGAAACTGTCAAACCAAAGGAATGAGCGAGTGTTAGGCAATAAAATACCCAGCAATATCAATGATGAAATGGTGCCCGAGACCGGAATTGAACCAGTGACACGCGGATTTTCAATCCGCTGCTCTACCAACTGAGCTACTCGGGCACGCTTTGGTGAGGGCGTTATATGTGAACATCAAGCGACTTGCAACCACTCAAAACACAAAAAGAAACCCCGCTGCAAGGCGGGGTTTCACGTTTTAAATTATAGATCAGGTCTTGGAAATATCTACGTCCTTCGTTTCTTTCAAGAACAGGAACCCAACCACTGCGGTGATCAACGCGAATATGATTGGATACCATAGACCCGCATAAATATCGCCAGTGTAAGCTACGTAAGCGGTAGCAAACAATGGCAACATGCCACCAAACCAGCCGTTACCAATATGGTATGGCAGGGACATGGAAGTGTAACGGATATTAGATGGGAACAACTCCACCAAGAAGGCAGCAATTGGTCCGTAGACCATGCCGACGTAAAGCATCATCAGAGCAACTAATGCAATTGCACCGACATAGTTGATGTTTTCTTTCTTGGCGAATGATGTCTTGATTTCACCAACGGCAACCGTCGACGATCCATCAGCACCAATTGTTGGTGCGCCAATGCTATTGGTTGCGGTCAATGGCTTTGCAGCAGCATCGGCAGCTTTACGCGCAGCATTGATGATTGCATCAACAGGTTTCTTGTCGGCTTGCGCCTTCACGAGAGCATCAGTTTCTTCTTTGGACAGTGTAACGACGCTATCGGCCACAGCCATGTGCGGATAACCCGCAGCGGCGAGAGCTTTAGACCAGCCAAAGGCCGAGAAACCTTCGATTTTTGTACCGTTGATATCAAGAGTTGCTGGTGATCCGGCAGCACCATTCGCCGAAGTGAATGAAATGCCATTAGATGTGAGCAAACTCTTTGCTTTATCGCAATCGCCTTCTACCGTAACACCGCGGATCGGGAAGATGGTGAAATGGCAGTTGACGGGATCAGAAGTCACTGTGATCTTGGCACTTGTTGTAAATGCTGAAAGATCAGGGTTCACGAAATCCGCAAGCTTATGGTAGATCGGAAAATAAGTGAGCGCTGCAACAACGCAGCCCGCAAGAATAATCTTCAAGCGGCCAATACGATCCGACAACCATCCAAACAGAATGAACATTGGCGTACCAATGAGCAAAGCGATACCAACGATAATGTAAGTATCATCGAAGTTTGCTTTCAGTGGGCCACCGATGAAGAACAACGCGTAGAATTGTGCTGTATACCATACAACGCCCTGGCCCATGGTTGCACCAAGGAGAGCGAGCAAAGCATATTTGTTGTTCGGATACTTGAAGAATGAGTCCCGGATCGGTGACTTCGAAGCTTTGCCCTCAGCTTTAATCCGCTGGAACACGGGTGATTCATTTAACTTCAAGCGAACCCAAATTGAGAAAGCCAACAGAAATGCAGAAGCCAAGAATGGAATACGCCAGCCCCATTCCTTGAAAGCTGCCGGATCCATATTGTAACGTAGTAAACCAATAACCAAAAGTGCTAGAAAGAAGCCGATGGTAGCAGTGGTTTGGATCCAACTCGTGGCATAGCCGCGCCGACCATGTTGTGAATGCTCAGCCACATAAGTTGCCGCACCACCATATTCACCACCAAGGGCAAGACCTTGTAGCAAACGAATAGCAACAAGCAAGATTGGGGCGAGTTCGCCAATTTGCGCATAAGTAGGCAAGAGGCCAACCAAGAACGTGGCCACACCCATGACAACTACAGTGACAAGGAAAGTATACTTCCGGCCCCACATATCGCCTAAGCGACCGAATAGAAGGGCACCGAAGGGGCGCACCAAGAAGCCAGCTGCGTAAGCAGCAAGTGCACCGAGCAATGCCCAAGTTTGGTTACCGGGTGGAAAAAACAGCGCCGCAAAAAACGGTGCCAAAGTTGCGTAGAGATAAAAATCATACCACTCAAAAACAGTACCGGTCGATGACGCAAAAATGACGAATTTTTCGTCCTTGGTCATCGCGGTGCTCTTTTCTGCAGGCATATTTGCAGTCGAAGCCATAATAAATCCTCCCTTGGATTTCTATTAAGTTATTGCCCACAAAATTCCCAAGCATGCCACTGGCGCGCTACAGAACTCTACAAGTCTGTGATGACTTTTACGGCGAATAGGGGGAGGCTGTAATTCAACTTTAGAACAAGAGGTATATATTGCGTTTGCGAAGAAGTTCATTCGTATTGCTGCGGCGCATTTAAAGTGTCGTCTGGAGACGTTTCATCGTCCACCGCGATAGTATATTTTCCAGTCATCCAATTTCCGAGATCTATCTGCGCACAACGATTGGAACAAAAGGGATGAAATTTCTGGATGCTGGGCCGCTTGCAAATGGAACACGGCTTTGGTTGGCGAAGGTAAATGGGGTCAGTCATAAAAGTTGCCTTAAATCAAAGACGATGGCGCATTCATCCACGTTGAATAAACTGGAAAGCCTGCACCTTGCAAAAGATTGACGGTTTCATACAGTGGCAAGCCCATGACACCGGAATGAGAGCCCACGAGATAGCGCACAAAACTTTCGCCCCTGCCCTGAATAGCATAGCCGCCGGCCTTGCCGCGCCACTCGTCAGATTTTAGGTAGCTCTGCATGTCATCACGTGACAAGCGTTTAAACCGCACTTTTGTTTCGCAGCACCGCGTGTGTTTTTTGCCATCTGGCGAAATCAAACATACCGTTGAATATACCCAATGCGATCGACCAGATAACAATGCCAAACAGTCTTTAGCATCTTCGTATGTTTCTGCTTTGGGTAATATGCGGCGTCCAAGTCCCACGACTGTATCTGCACCCAAAACGAAAACATTGGTGCCAAGATTGATAACTTGTGGCGAAAGCCGCGCAGCCTCGGCTTTTGCTTCGGCAAGACGTATCGATAACCGCCGTGGGGTTTCCCGCTTGAGCGGCGTTTCATCTACATCGGCAGGGTTCATAAGGTCGGGAGCTAAACCTATACGGTCAAGCAAACTCAATCGGCGCGGCGAAGCGCTTGCAAGCACAAGTTTGGCTGGCGTATCGCCCACCGGGGAAGCCTTACTTGAACCGGTAGTTGATACGACCCTTGGACAGGTCATAAGGCGTCATTTCCACCATGACGCGGTCGCCGGCCAAAACCCGGATGCGGTTTTTGCGCATTTTGCCTGCGGTATGGGCAATGATTTCGTGGTCGTTGCTATCCAGCTTCACGCGGAACATTGCATTAGGCAAGAGTTCCGAAACAATGCCTTCAAATTCGAGGAGTTCTTCTTTCGCCATGCTTATCTTTCGATACCGATCTTTTCTGAGTTATGCTGAATTGCGGGGATAAATGAACCTCTTAGCTCGTAAAAGCAAGGGTGGTGATAGTTTCATAAACCGCGCGCAGAAAGTTTTGGAAATCGCGCTAAAATTTTAGCCGCTAGTCCATCACGCACCAGCCTATAGCTATCCAGAATTTGTGTGCGTGCTCCGGCTGTTAAAGACGGGTCCGGCGTTGGCCAATATTCAGCGGTGATCGCCATTGTGCGGGTCATTTCCACAGTTCGTAGATGCGCTTCTTCGGACAATGATATCGCCAGATCAAAACTTGAATCCTCCAGATCATCAAAACTATGCGGGCGGTGGCGATGGAGATCGATACCAATTTCTTCCATAATAAAGCCT
This sequence comes from Hyphomicrobiales bacterium, assembly GCA_043760745.1. Taxonomy (GTDB): domain Bacteria; phylum Pseudomonadota; class Alphaproteobacteria; order Rhizobiales; family Aestuariivirgaceae; genus Aestuariivirga. The sequence continues at coordinate 503 of JAYUOP010000127.1, read as the reverse complement.
ACGAATGGGTCGGGATCGCTTGGCCGGATGCCCGCTGACGCCACATAAACCCGGTGGCCAAAGTAATGGTGCATCAAAGCCGCTGCCATCGGCGAGCGGATCGCATTTTGCGTGCAGGCAAATAACACAGCGCTCGGGAGTGTACTCATGATCCCCGCCAATACAATAAGCTCACCAGCGTGAACAACCGGCGCGCAGTTGGAAAATCCAAGACGATTTTTCCTGCCAGCCGTTGCTGCAAAAGCTCGCTGCCTTCATTGTGCAAGCTCCGCCTCGCCATATCAATAGTTTCAATCTGTGAGGGTGTGGAAAGCTTGATTGCGGCGTAATAACTTTCGCATATTAGATGATAGTCTTTCACCGTCCTGCGAAATGGCGACATGGCGAGGCCCACAACATTAATAGAGGCTTCTGCTTGGTTCATCGTATCAAAAACCAATTTGCCATCAAATGTCGATAGCTTCAGGCGGTATGGCCCATCCAACCCGTTGCAGAGTTGAAAG
>JAYUOP010000126.1:0-3755 GCA_043760745.1 Hyphomicrobiales bacterium | reverse complement strand
CGACGATGATGCCGATGACCGCATGATGATCAAGGACGCATTCGAAGCATCCAAGCTGGGTAATCCAATTGATTTTGTCGAAGACGGAGTTCAGCTTCTCGAATATCTTCGCCGACAAGGTAAATGGACACATTTGGCAGGCCAACCCTATCCCGGCTTCATTTTGCTTGACCTCAATATGCCACGCAAAGATGGACGCACAGTGCTGAAAGAAATCAAAGCAGATCCTGAACTACACCGCATTCCAGTTATCATCCTAACAACGTCGAAAGCCGAGGAAGATATAATCAAGACTTATAATCTGGGTGTAAATTCTTTCATTTGCAAACCAGTATCTTTCGACAAGCTGGTCGATATTGTAAAGACTGTTGGTCATTATTGGGTGGAGATTGTGTCGCTTCCGCCCGAGTGTCAGCGCTCTGCAGCGTAAATCATTCAAAGAAAAATTATGGGCTCCGGAATGAACCGGAGCCTTTTTTTATGCGAAGATACATGCAGTGTTTGGCGAGAGCCCTAGAGCATATTTCGATCAGGTGGAATCACCTGATCGACCAAAATATGCTTTCTATCATCAGGTTAAATCGAGCGATTTGACCACGTCAAATCGCCCAAGGCCCTAACTCAATTACCCGCGAACCGGAATCATGTGGTGAGGTAACCACAGTGCAAGATCAGGGAACGCGATAAGTACAAATACCATCACCAGCATAACAGCGTGCATCGGCATTGACCACCAACCTACTTTGAACATGTCATTGCCAGTCATAGACTGAAGCACAGTTAGATTGAAACCAACCGGCGGTGTGATTTGAGCCATTTCCACGACGAGCACCATAAAAATGCCAAACCAGATCATATCTATCCCTGCGTTACGCACCATCGGCTCTACGATTGCAATAGTCAGAGCCACGCATGAGATGCCGTCCAGAAAATGGCCGAGTATTGTGTAAAGAACCAACAGTCCCATCAGAAGCCAAAATGCTGTGAGGTGCAGCCCTTCCACCCATTGCGCTAACATCTCCGGCAAACGAAGGTAGCCCATGGCAAGCGAAAGTGAACCAGCAGCGACGAGTATAAACGAAATCATAACCGAAGTGCGCGTGGCACTCATAACACTGTCGAGAAACATTTTGAGGTTCAATGTGCCTTGATTATAGGCCAGAAGCAACGCACCAACCACACCCACGGCCGCGGCTTCTGTTGCCGTTGCAATGCCAAACATCATTGTGCCGATGACCAAACCGAGCAACACCACAATTGGTATGAGTGCGCGTGCACCGTAAAGTTTTTCCTGCCAGCCAACCCTAGGCTCTTGTGCTGGCATGCTGTCTTTCATGAACAATGAAACGAATGCAACATAGCCAGAGAACATGGCCGCTAACACGATACCAGGTAGAATTCCGGCTATATTAAGGGCTGCAATCGATTCATTGGTCAATGCACCATAAACAATCATAATAATCGAAGGTGGTATCATCAGGCCAAGTGTTGCAGGCCCCGCCAAAGTGCTAACAATTAAATGCTCGGGGTAACCGCGCTTGCGCAGCTCCGGTATTGTCATCTTGCCGACGGTGGTTAGCGTTGCAACAGATGAACCAGAAACGGCAGCAACCAGCGTGCAACCAACTACATTCGTGTGCAGCAGTCCGCCCGGAATACGGCGCATCAAAGGTGAAAGTCCTTTAAAAAGATCTTCTGATAGCCGCGATTGAAACAGAATATCGCCCATCCATATGAACATAGGGAGCGCAGTGAGCATCCACGACGAAGCGCCAGACCAAGCAGTAGTGGCAATTGAATATCCGGCTGGCCTTCCAGCGATCACATCAATTGCAATTGCCGCAACCGCCATTAGCACCGGCGCAATCCACACTCCAGCTGCAAGCAACAAAAACATAAGAGCCAACAATAAACTGACTGTGATTATTGGGTCCATGAACAGTGCGCCGGCTCAAACCGTCTGAACACTGGGCTGAAAGCGATATTTGCGCGTCAGCAGAAGTGTTAGAAAATTGTCGGTCATAGCTATTGCAAACAACACACTGCCAATTGCCATTGCCGATTGAGGTATCCACAATGGTGTGGCGTCTAGATCTGTGCTGATGTCTTCAAGTATAAAAGTTGTGTAGACCATATTGCAGCAATAGCAAGCAAACCAAGAGGCAATGGCCATCCCCACAGCAAACGCAAAAAGATCGACATATATCCGCAATGAGCCAAACAGTTTTGAGACTGTCTCAATTCTAATATGTGAACCACGACTTAGCGCGTGAGCCAAACCAAGATATGTTGAGGCAGCCATCAGATAGCCAGCGTAACTCGAAAGTCCGCGAACATTAATCCCAAGATAACGCGTTGAGATTTGAGCAATAGTGACAAAAAGGATCAAACATATGCAACCCGCAGCCGCATATCCCGCCCAGAGGTAAACCTTATCTAACAACTTTACCAGAGAACCAGTAAATTGGTCTCCACTATTAACTTGAGCGACAGAAGTTGACATCATTTTCCTTGGCGAACTTCAGCCTTTTTCAGTTTGGTTTTTTGAACTGCGCCATAATGTTATTGCCAGCCTCACCTGCTTTTGCAGCCCATTCGGAAGCAACGGTTTCACCAACTTTTGAAAGTTCAGCAGACAGTTTATCTGAAGGTGGAAGCACCTGCACACTATTGCTCTTTAATGCCGCCAGAGCTTGGTCGTCCGCTGATTTAGATTTTTCAAGCCCCGCTGCTTCAGCCTTGGCCGAACAATCGAGTAGAATGTCTTGCTTTTCTTTTGGCAGCGCCGTCCAAACCGATTTATTCACAATGACATAGTTGCGTGGCAACCATGCTTTCACTTGGTAAAAGTAATTAAGCTGCTCCCATACCTTACTGTCTTTGCCAGTGACCGACGAAGTCATCAACGAGTTGATAACGCCTGCAGCCATACCTTGGCTGATTTCAGCGGCTTCAAGTGAAACCGGAGTCATGCCAGTCAAAGCCGCGATGCGTGCGCTTGCTTTATTATATGCGCGCACTTTGGTGCCTGCCATATCAGCAACCGAATTCACTTCCTTGTTAAAATATAGGCCATTAGGAGGCCATGGCACAGAATATAGCAACTTCAACCCTTGAGCATCCAAAACCCGGTCCAATTCGGGGCGGGCAGCCTGATATAGCTTTACCGAAGCTTCGTAAGTTGTCGCAATAAACGGGATGGAATCCGTTCCAAAAACTGGGTTTTCATTTTCATGTGATGAAAGCAGACGTTCGCCAATCTGCGTTTGACCAGTTTGGACGGCGCGCTTGATATCATTGCCCTTGAACAATGAGCCGTTCGGATGAAGCACGATAGTTATGTCGCCATTTGTCCCTTTGCCCACGCAAGAACTGAACTCTTGGGCGTTGATGGTCTGAAAATTGGACGCAGGATAGGCTGTGGGCATATCCCACATTTCTGCAGCCGCCGCACTTCCAGCCACGGGTGCCAAAAGCAATAATGTAGAAATCGACGTTCTAATGGTTTTCATTTACTCACCTATTGCCTCAAGCCACGCGCCTTGTTGTAAGAATTTCTAATCCGAGAAAGCACATTTTCTTTTTCGCAAATGGCTATAAGCGACGAGCAGTTAAAATGTGGTTCGCATTCTGTCGCCGAGCCGTTAAACACTGCTTCAATCGGCACAATTTGGTTAATTGGTTTATGAATCGTAACATTTTGATCGCTAAGAGCATCGTGTGGCACAAAATGCCCGATCCCGGCTTAACTGTTG
>JAYUOP010000125.1:0-3760 GCA_043760745.1 Hyphomicrobiales bacterium | reverse complement strand
GTTTTGGCTTTTTCCTGTCGGGAATTCTCTGTGCACTTTCCATTCTCTTGTTCGCCTATCAAGGCCTGAACTTCGGCGTGGATTTCAAAGGTGGTTCCGTCATAACAATCCGCACCGAGGGTCCAGCCAATCTCGACCAACTCCGCGAAACGCTTAGTGGTCTCGGTCTCGGCGATGTTGAATTGCAGGAGTTCGGTGGCCCATCAGATATCTTGATCCGCTTAGAAGCCCAAGACGGCGGCGAAGTAGAAGAGCAAGCTGCCCTTGCCAAAGTTAAAGCCGCACTCGGTCCCAAGGTTGAATACCGCAGTGTCGAGGTCGTTGGTCCGAAAGTATCTGGCGAACTCACCCAAGAAGCAATCCTCGCCGTTATCCTCGCCATCGCTTGCGTCTTGATTTATCTTTGGGTGCAATTTGAATGGCAGTTCGCCGTCGGCGGTGTCATTTCGCTATTGCATGATGTGTTGCTGTCAATTGGCCTTTTTAGTTTGATGGGCCTTGAATTCAACCTCTCAATTATTGCTGCTATTCTCACGATTATTGGTTACTCGCTCAACGATACTGTTGTGGTTTTCGATCGTATCCGCGAATTCCTGCGCAAATATAAATCTATGGCTCTGGCTGATCTGATTGATTTTTCAATCAACTCGGTTTTGCCGCGCACTTTGCTCACATCCGTCTGTACACTGATTGCTTTGGCTTCACTCTACATCTTCGGACCTGAAGTCATCAAAGGCTTCACTTTTGCCATGATTTGGGGCGTGTTTGTTGGCACTTATTCGTCAATATTCGTGGCCTCACCAGTGTTGATCCTGCTCGGAACCAAACGCAATTGGGATGCCGCCAAACTCTCACCAGACAAAATGAAGTCCGCTAAAGCGAAGGTCTGATGTCTTTTCTTCCCCATCGCGCAACCATTGAGTCTTATGGCGATGGTGGGTTTCGCTTTGCCCATCTTTCGCATTTGGGATCACTATTGGTTTTGCCCAGCGGTATGCATCCTTGGCCGGTGTCGTCGCTCAAAGAATTGTCTCTGAAATCATTTGCACACCTACTTGCGGAAAAAAATGACATCGATTTTCTTTTGCTGGGGACCGGCGAAACTATGACACCGCCGCCTGAAAATTTGCTCTCAGCACTAGCTAAAGAAGGTGTTCAGGTCGATTGGATGGCAACGGGATCTGCGGTGCGGACATATAATGTTGTACTCGCTGAAAAACGCCGCGTCGCCGCCGCTCTCATTGCTGTAGACAAAGCCTATGGATGATCATTGCGAAAAACTGGTACAGCTTGGCGATAAAGATCGCTACCTTGCAACGCTGTTTGCGACCGAAAACGACCGCGCCCATCTCTTTGCAATTTATGCCTTCGATCTCGAAATCCGCCGGATTAGAGATGTGGTGAGCGAACCCGCCATTGGCGAAATTCGCCAGCAATGGTGGCTTGATACTTTGGATGGCATTTATGCCACTGAAACCCCAGACCATCCAATCGCGCAAGGCCTTGCCCGCGCCATTGAAAAAGGTGACCTGCCGAAACATGCGTTCCGCAACTTGATCATCGCCCACCAGTTTGATTTTTACAGCGATCCGATGGCAACGCTCTTGGACTTAGAAGGCTACCTCGGCGAAACCTCATCCTCCATTGTGCAATTGGCGTCTCTAACGCTGGCAGGCTATGACGCGCTTGAAAGTGCCGAAGCGGCGGGCCTCGCAGGTGTTGCTTATGGCATGGCAAAATTGCTCTGTTCGCTCGCCCTCCAGCGCGCCCGTCAACAGTGTTTCATTCCAGCCGATATGTTAGCCAAACGCGAGTCGAGTCCAGAAGACTTTTTAGCTGCAAAAAATGAAGTTCGGATTGGCGTTGTCTTAGCAGAACTCCGCCAAATCGCCCGCAAGCGCCTCGCCATCGCACGTGACCTGCAATGGCAAATCGCAAAGCCAGCAAGGCCAGCTTTTTTGCCAATTGCCACGACTGAGCTTTATCTTGATAAGCTTGACAAGATGGATGTCAGTACTCTGCACCGTCCTGCCAATGTCAACCAGATTTGGCGTCAACTCAAACTCTGGCGCTATGCGAAGTTAGAGCAGTTCTAACCAACCCGCAAAATCCGCCATGGCTCGAGAGGTATATGCGCGCTTTCTTGCGGCGGCTTTTTCGGAGTGATCGAGCCGTTTTCCTTCAACCCGAGTAGGGGCGTCAACCGGTGGGAATAATCCGAAGTTCACATTCATTGGCTGGAACGATGACCCGCGATTGTCGGTGGTCTCAATGTGACCGCCAGTGATGTGATTGATCAATGCGCCGTGCCCCGTCGTGGGCGGTGGCAAATCGAATTTCTTGCCAAGCCGTTCTGCGGCCGCCATGCGCCCAGCCAACAACCCAATCGCCGCACTTTCAACATAACCTTCAACACCTGTGATCTGTCCGGCAAAGCGCAATCGTGGTGCCGCTTTCAACCGCAAACACTCATCTAAAACTTTTGGGCTATTCAAAAATGTATTGCGATGCAACCCGCCAAGCCGCGCAAATTCAGCATTTTCTAACCCCGGAATTGTGCGAAACACGCGAACCTGATCGGCGTATTTCAACTTGGTTTGAAAGCCCACCATATTGTAAAGCGTGCCCAGTTTGTTATCTTGCCGCAGCTGCACAACGCCATAAGCTTTCACTGTTGGATTATGCGCATTGGTCAATCCTCGCGGTTTCATTGGACCATGGCGCAAAGTTTCTGGCCCGCGCTCGCTCATCACTTCAATCGGCAAACAACCATCAAAATAGGGTGTGTCTTTTTCCCATTCTTTGAAGTCACCTTTTTCGCCGTCGAGCAAGGCTTGCACAAAGGCTTCATACTGTTCTTTGTCCATTGGACAATTGATGTAATCTTTGCCTGTGCCGCCGGGACCAATTTTATCATAGCGCGATTGATACCAAGCCTTGGTCATATCAATCGACTCGCGGTGAATAATCGGTGCAATCGCATCAAAAAACGCGAGATCAGCTTCCCCCGTAATGGAGCGCACTGCATCTGCAAGTGCTGGCGAGGTGAGCGGCCCAGTCGCCACAATAACATTGTCCCAGTCGGCAGGCGGCATGCCATCTACTTCGCCACGATCAATTGTGATGAGCGGATGTTGGCTCAGCGACTCCGTAATCGCAGCTGAAAATCCATCGCGGTCGACAGCCAATGCGCCACCAGCTGGAACCTTGTGCAAATCCGCCGTGGCCATAATAATCGATCCCGCCATCCGCATTTCTTCATGCAAAAGGCCAACCGCATTCTGATCCTTATCATCACTTCTGAAGGAATTGGAGCAAACGAGTTCGGCAAAACCATCAGTGCGGTGGGCATCCGTTCCGCGTGTGGGCCGCATTTCATGAAGCACTACGGGAACACCGGCATTCGCCACTTGCCACGCCGCTTCGGAACCGGCCATGCCAGCGCCAATAATGTGAATTTCTTTGATCATGTTGTTGGATTGCCTGTTTCATGCGGCGGATTCAAGAACCAAAAATAACGCGGTGCATGATGCGGCCGGGCATCAATGTAAATGCCCCCGCAGTGATCAATGCCAACCAATAAAGCTGCATCATTCCGCTACGGTGTCTTTTGAAGTTTCCTCGCCGCGCCGCAAGTATGGCGCTTGGAACACCGATGATTGTGACGATAGAAAGTATATGGATCGGGCTAAACGGACCCCACATGCGGGTCTGATGAATAAATAAACTGGAGAGCGCAACCGTCATCATGAGAACTGCC
>JAYUOP010000124.1:0-9614 GCA_043760745.1 Hyphomicrobiales bacterium | reverse complement strand
TCGCCGCATTGGTTGGCCTTTTGTTGCCAATTTCTTATTTTCATTTCCGCACTATCGGCACGCTTGAAACCACAAGAAAGCAAGCAACCCATTTAGCTTATCATGATTTACTTACCGGTTTACCAAATCGCGCATATTTCATCGATCAATTGGATAACCACTTGCGGACTGCCGAACTAAATGAGCTCGCGGTGATCTATCTTGACCTCGATGCATTTAAAACCGTCAATGATACTTATGATCATGAAACCGGAGATAAATTATTGAAAGCTATTGCCGTCGGCATTAGCGCAATTATTGAGAATCGTGAAGTTGTGGCGCGCTTAGGCGGAGATGAATTCGCTGTTTTGATCACGGGGAAATTTGCGCAAAAATATGCTGAAGTTATTGCAAAGAGGATGTTAGCTTTTATAAATGAACCATTTGATATCGATGGTCGAACAGCATGTGTGGGTGCAAGTATCGGAATTTCGAAATACGACCAGCCACAATTAACAACTGCAGAGATGTTGCGTCAAGCCGATGTTGCAATGTATGACGCAAAAGAATTTGGTCGCAATCAATTCCGCCATTTTGAAAAAACCCTAGACGATCAACACCGTGAAGACCAAGCAATAGCATTAGAGTTGAAAGGTATTATCGCCCGCAACGAACTTGAAGTTGCCTATCAACCAATGGTCCACGGAGGTAGCCGCAAAATTCTAGGCGTAGAAGCCTTAGCGCGTTGGCCGCGCTCATCGGCCCGCAAGTTAGGTCCCGATAAGTTCATTCAGATCGCTGAAGAATATGGCTTAATCGATGCTTTAGGCACAGCAATTCTTAAAAAATCTACGACAGATATTGCGCGTTACCCAACCCTTCAATTGGCCGTGAATGTATCTGTGCTTCAATTAAATAATCCAAATTTTGTGAAAGATATCTTGCGCATTACATCCGCTAATGATTTTGCGCTTTCTCGTTTGGAAATTGAGTTTACCGAAACCATTCTTATCGCGAACCCCAAGCGTGCCAAAACAATCATGGCCGAGTTAAAGTCACTTGGCGTTGTTATATCTCTCGATGACTTTGGCACTGGCTTTGCAAGTGTCGGTTATTTGCGCGAATATGAATTCGACAAAATAAAACTTGATCGATCCCTTACGCAGTCCATTTTGAAAAGTGCTGCCACCCAACAGGTTGTTCAAGGAACAGTCTTGATTGCAAAGGGTCTTGCGGCGCAAGTTATTGCCGAAGGTGTAGAAACCGAAGCAGAAGCGCAAATCATGCATCTCGCTGGCTGCAACCAAATGCAGGGTTACTATTTTGGAAAACCGCAGTCAGTTGAGGCGATTGAAATGCTAACACCTCAACACGTTCCACAATTGCAATTGGCTTAGCTATCGTGCGCGACCTTTTTCGCGCACGATTCAAGCAAGCACATGAATACCATTTTGTCTCAGTCTTTTTTCAGTTTCAAAGCGATAAACCGCATTTCGCTTTGCTTGCCGCTTTTTGAAATCAAGAACAGCACTGAATTCTTGCCATCTTTTTCTGCTTGCTCAACTGCGGCTGAGATATCAGCGGTGGTTTCCACTTGCTTTTCACCAGCCTCAGTAATCACATCGCCGGGTTCCAAGCGCTTGTCTGCCGCTGGTCCTTCGGCCGCAACCTCTGTAATCACAACACCTACAATCTTTTCTTCGATCTTGTACTTGGTACGAAGTTCTTCCGTGATCGTCGACGTTGTCATCCCCAGTACAGTCACTACTGATGGTGCGGCAGCTGCTTTATCCTGCGCCATAACAACTTTTTCACCATCTTCGAGGCGACCGACTTCTGCAGTGATGATAATCTCTTTGCCTTTGCGCAAAATCTTTACCGGCACTTTTTGGCCAATTTCTGTATCCGCCACGATGCGCGGGAAATCTTTCATGGTGGCCACGGACTTACCGTTAAACTCAATCACCACGTCACCAGGCTCAATCCCTGCTTTTTGTGCGGGGCCTGTGTCCGTGACATCAGCAATCAAAGCGCCGCGGGGTTTTCCCATCGCCATGCTCTCAGCAATTTCATCGGTTACAGATTGGATTTTAACACCAAACCATCCGCGCCGCGTTTCGCCAAATTTAATAAGTTGGGCTACAACACCTTTCGCAGTGTTAGCTGGCACTGAAAAACCAATGCCAACCGACCCGCCTGTAGGCGAGAATATTGCGGTATTAATGCCAACGACTTCGCCATTCAAAGTGAACAATGGTCCACCAGAATTGCCTTTGTTGATTGCTGCATCAGTTTGAATGTAATCATCATAAGGGCCTGCATTAATGTCGCGGTTGCGCGCAGATACAATGCCCAAAGAAACAGAGCCACCGAGACCAAATGGATTGCCAATCGCCATAACCCATTCACCAATGCGAAGCTTATCACTGTCGCCAAAAACCACGGCGGTTAACGGCTTATCTGGCTTCACGCGCAAAACCGCCAAATCCGTCTTCGGATCGCGCCCAACCAACTCCGCTTTCAAAACAGTTTCATCTTGAAAGTGAACTTCAATCGTATCTGCACCTTCAACCACGTGGTTGTTCGTTACAATGATCCCGGTGGCATCCACGACAAATCCAGACCCCATTGAACTTACCGTTCGCCCGCTATCCTTGCCTTGATCGCCATCACCTTGGCGCTTCTTGAGAAAATCATCAAAAAAATCTTTAAACGGCGAGTTTTCTGGCAAGTCCGGCATTGCACTTGGAGCGGGTCCTGAAACTTTCGATTCAATTGAAATCTCAACAACTGACGGCAAAAGCTTGTCAGCTAAATCAGCAACGCTTGGTAGCTCTTGCAAAGCCTGCGCTTGCGCAACGCCAACAACACCGGATCCTGACAACGGCATAAAGCACATCGCACCTAGTGCCACACTACCCAATAAGTTCAAAATCCAACGTTGCCGTGTCATCATGAGTTCTCCAAATAAATCGAGCGAATAATCCAAACCACCGCAACGCCCACTGCCATGGTACCAATCCCCATAACACGCAATTGATCGTCAGTTTTTTGCTTAAGTAATTCCAACATCTGCAAAAGATGACGCGGAACCAAGGCATAAAGAAGGCCCTCGATCACCAAAACGAGACCGAGAGCCAATAGTAAGTGTTGGGTCATGGAGCCGGTGGAACGATGCGCTTCGACCCGAAGTATTTAAAGAATTCTGAGTCTGGATCCAGAACCAAGGTGGTTCCCTCAGCACCCATGCTTTTGGAATAAGCCGCCATTGAACGATAGAAACTGAAGAATTCAGGATCCTGCTGATAAGCTTGCGCGAAAATCTTGTTGCGCTCGCCATCGCCTTCACCACGAATGATTTCGGCCTGACGTTTTGCTTCTGCCAGCTTAGTTGTGTAAGTCCGATCTGTTTCAGCATACATCCGGGTTTTAGTAGCTTCACCTTTCGAACGAATATCGGCTGCAATTGCATTACGCTCAGACTTCATCCGCTCGTAGGTTTGTTCCAAAACGCTTTCGCTCAAATCAGTACGGCGCACGCGAACGTCGACGATTTCAATTCCAAGAGTAGTTGCTTCTTTCCGCAATTCATCCCGAATTTCCAGCATCATTACGGCGCGATCTGACGATAACGCTGCGTCAAAAGAGCGGCGACCATAGGTTTGCCGCAAGGCCGAGTCTAATCGTGCTGCAATACGCGTTTCTGCTTGATTAAGATCCGCACCCAAAGTTTCGCGGAACTTCTTGGTATCGCTGATCCGCGCCAACGTAATCGCATCGACAATGTAAACTTGGCTGGCTTTATCTTGTACTGGGCGATCATTATTTTCCCAGATGAAAATACGGTCTTCAATATAAGTCACAGTATCAGCAAATGGCACTTTAAAATAAAGACCGGGATCATCAACCGTGCGGTTGATTTCACCGAACCTAGAGACCAGCGCTTTTTGACGCTCAGTCACCACAAAGTAAGACGAATAAGCGAGAAACAAAACGCCCGCCAAAACAACACCAAAAATATTTTTAAAGAAATTCATGTCAATTCACCTTATTGGCCAGCAACGGGTTTTTGAAGCGATGGAAGCGGCAAATAAGGCACTACGCCGGAGCCGCCCTGCCCGCCTTCCAAAACAATCTTATTGGAACGCGATAGAATTTCTTCCATGGTTTCCAAATAAATCCGCTGCCGCGTTACTTCTTTCGCATTCTTGTATTCATTATAGACAGAAAGGAAACGTGCCGCTTCACCCTGCGCTTCAAACACCACACGCGCTTTGTAGCCATTGGCATCTTCAACGAGCTTTGCAGCTTCGCCTTCGGCCAGCTGAACTTGCTGGTTGCGATATTTCTCTGCTTCATTGATCAGCTGTTGTTGGTTCTGACCAGCCCGCACGACTTCCGAAAATGCGTCCGCAACAGCTGGCGGCGGCTGAACATCGCCCAAGTTTATCTGGGTAACAGTTACACCCGTCAAATACTCGTCTAACAACTTCTGGGTATTCTGCTGAACCTGCAAAGCCACTGCATCTTTACCCGTCGTCAAAATCATTTGTGCATTTGTTTGTCCAACAACTTCGCGCATTGCACTTTGAGCAAGCGCGCGGATGGTATTTTCCTGACTGGCTACATTAAACAAGAAACTCTTCGCATCATTGATCCGCCAGAAAACCGAGAACGGCACAGAGATAATATTCTTATCGCTGGTCAGCATCTCGCCCTCGTTGCCTTCCATGCCGATGTTGATTTGACGGATAGCGCCAACCTTTGGCTTCTCCATCGTTTCAACTGGCCATACTGCAAAATGCAAACCGGGGTCTGCTGTGCGGTGATATTCACCAAAGCGCAAAACCACGCCGCGTTCATCTGGTTGCACTTGGTAGACAGAGCTATAAGCCCAAAATGCAGCAAGTGCCGCAATCGGCAAAAGCCAAGAGCCGCGACCAGCGCCCTGCGGCAATGCATTCTTAAAACTATCTGCACCTTTGCGCAAAAGATCATCGATTTCCGGTGGCAAACCACTTGGTCCCCGTGGACCACCTCCACCATTATTGCCGCCGCCATTATTCTTTGGCCCGCGCGCGCCCTGACCCCAAGGGCCTTGGCTTACTTTGTCATTATCGTCGTCTTTGTTCCACGGCATAGATTTTTTCCCTCAAGTAACAGGCGTAATGGATTCGCATATAGGAAGACCATAGCAAATTGTCCACGTCTCCTGAAATAAATATAAGTATCAGATTTGACGATAAAAGATCAAAATCCACGTTTTGAACTGGACACTATTTGAAGCTAATTAAACAGCAAACGAAAACTTTTGCTGCTCTTCAACTTCGACTGAAATTGGATGGAGATTTTCCCAGTTTTCAATTGATTTCAATGCCTCTGATTTCCAATGGGCCAGCAAATGGTTGTCTGTCAAGAATTCTGACTTAAATCTATGCCGAATGGTCTTGGATTTTTTGTCCCATACCACAAATCGAAAAGGAAACTGATCATAGTCGGTCGCCGGATAGTCAATCTCACTTATAAGTTTCCATTTTCTTCTATCGAGCTCATATGGAAAATATGCATCGCCGTCTATTTTTCCACAAAAAACTTCGGTCAAATAAATCCGATTATACATGTCCTTTTCGAAAAACGATTTATAGATTTGATCGCCACCGATCACATAAAAATCCTCAAGACCAAGACATATTGTGTAGAAATCTGCAAGAAATATTGCATCTTCGATGGTCGTGACCCATTGAACATCTAAGTTTGACTCAGGCGGTTTTTTGCTTAGTACAATGTTAATTCTGTTTGGGAGGGGTTTACCTATCGACTCTAAAGTCTTTCGGCCCATTATGACTACATGATTTTCAGTTAACCTCTTAAACATACGCAAGTCGGTACGCAGTTTCCAAGGCAGTTTATTTTCACAACCAATTATGTAGTCAGGATGACTACGAGCAACAATAAAGCTTGCCGATGGCATTACAATTTTTTTTTGCTCGGCCAATTAGGGCTCTCAATTCTAAAATAGGAAAACAAATCTAATGATACAGTTACTTGAACAATACGTCAACAAACTATAACATATGGCGATGCGGCATTTTCACGGCATAGTGTATTTGCGAGGCGCATTCAAATATACTTACTTCATGCTTGTTGCAGAATGTTAAAAGCCGATCAAACAGTGATTGCGCATAGAACCAATCACACCGCGTTAACCGCAGCCAGCGCCATCAGCGCATAAAATCCATTCCAAACACCATGTAAAATTATCGTCACCCACAGACTACCAAACCGCAACAACAGCCAGCCTAACACCAAGCCCATGGTGAAAATAATGCCAATGGCAAACCAAGGTTCGGGCAATGATGTGTTGATGTGCAGAATGGACCAAGCCGCACTAGAGATAACTACTGCACCAATTCCACCAACGGAGCTTTGCTTTAGCGCCGCAAATAACTGTCCGCGAAAAATGAACTCTTCCGCTAAAGGTGCACCTATTGCCAGTGATAGAAATGCCAACCAAAAAATAATGGGCTCTTTTACCAATTCAAACATCATGGATTCGATCATACCAGCTGAATCGCCATGTGGCTTTGTGCCATCCGGACTTGGTGTGTAGTTCGCCATGTCCACACCCAACACTGTGGCAAGCAGAGCAATAACAGCAAACATTGTAATGACAAATCCAATGATGAGCGAGAGCCAACCAAGCCAACCCAAATCTGGGAAACGAAGTGCCAATCGATCGCGCGCTTTGCCATTTCTTAATCGCGCAACCCAAATGAACAACGGCACAGAAATGAGTGCGGCCGGAAATACGCCGATCAACGCAGACTTCACTAAAAGCGGTTGATCTGTCACTGCCCCCTGAAACACACCAAATAAAACGCCAAATGCGCCAATAGTTTGCAGACCTGCATTTGCCACCAGCAAAGCAACGGCAATAAGAATGGCCTGCCAAAGTTTCCAAGGCGATGGCGCCAAATAAGTATAGCCTGAAATAGCGCGATAGAAATCAGGTCCAAACATTGCCATATCCGTTACACCGCAATTGGCGCAGCAATACTGCTTTGAGCCTGATAGTTCATGATTTCAAAATCCTCAAAGTGGAAGTCATCAATAAATGTAATATCTCGATCAATGCGCAAAACTGGCAGCGCACTTGGTGTACGGCTCAACTGCAAATCGGATTGTTCTAAATGGTTTAGATAAATGTGGGCATCTCCGAGTGTATGCACAAATTCGCCAACCCCAAGCCCAGTGACTTTCGCCACCATGTGAGTAAGCAAAGCATAAGACGCGATGTTAAATGGCACACCGAGAAAAATATCAGCCGAGCGTTGATAAAGCTGACAAGATAACTTTCCATCCGCCACATAAAACTGAAACAGGCAATGGCAGGGCGGTAAAGCCATTTGATCGACATCGGCAGGATTCCAAGCACTAACCAACAAGCGGCGAGAATCGGGCGAAGTTTTGATCCGTTTTATAACATCCGAAATTTGGTCAATCGTTCTGCCATCTCGCGTCGGCCATGAGCGCCATTGCGCCCCATAAACCGGCCCAAGATCACCATTAGCATCAGCCCATTCATCCCAAATCGAAACTTTATGATCTTGAAGGTATTTGATGTTTGTGTCGCCTGTCAAAAACCACAAGAGCTCATGAATGATAGAGCGCAAGTGCAATTTCTTTGTGGTCAGCAACGGAAAGCCAGCATTGAGATCAAATCGCATCTGATACCCAAAAATCGATTTAGTACCCGTGCCGGTGCGGTCGCCTTTAAGAAACCCTTGGTCACGCACTTTCCGTAAAAGATCAAGATATTGCTGCATGTGAGCTTTCTAACGCGAGTCTGCACGATCGTCCAAAACAAAAAAGCGGGACCACAGCCCCGCCTTAACGTCATATTTTGCCACCCGTTAGGCGAGCTTACCCATCGTGCCCGTGTGCTCGGCAACGAGGTAATAAACTGTAACGCGATGCTTGGTTTTGTCAGCTTTCATTTTTTGGCCTACAGCTAAGACAGCCGCTTCAGCGGCGGCAGCGTCAAGACCCAACTTCTTGGCGCAAAAACCATCAACCACGCGCTTAACTTCTGCTGGATCGGTCATCGATACGAATTGTGAATCTTTGCCGCGCAAAGCGATGCCACAAAACTTGACGATTGCTGAAACTGCAGCAGCATTTACATTCGAAGTATATTTTTCGATATCCGGAATATAGTCGCTCATTGGTGAACCCCCTGTTCATGCGCCGGAGAATCCGGACACGTAATGAAAACATGCACTATTTTAACCATTTTGCAAAGTGCAAGCGACAAGATTCATGTGGAAATCATCCACACCCACGAAAGTTCTTTTTTTCGGCGCAATGAGCGCCTATATCGATCTGGCTACCCGCAAGGGAGACTATGGTGATAAATTGCCATCGTAATAAGCCATTCGGACCCGGGGGCAGTACCCGGCGCCTCCACCACAGCTGATTGCCAAAGCAATCAGCTGTGATGGGGGCGAAATAGGATCGACGAGGGTGTAAAGGGTGTGTTTTTGCCCGGGATGGTTCCGACGTTATCGGGCTAAACAAGTAGTTGCAAATGACAACTATGCTCCGGTAGCCCTCGCAGCGTAAGCAGCGCGGAAAACCGAAACTAAGTCCTTAGGCTTTGCAGTTTAAGGCGGGGTTCGCTGGCACCTGGCAACAGAAGCCAGCACTTTCTTTTTCACTCTCAGATTTGACTAAAAGCATCAGATGTTGTAAAAGTTGATGCATGCGAACCACATTAGATATTTCACAAGATGTATTGTTGGCAGCCAAAGAAATGGCCGCGCGCACCAACATGTCTATGGGTGAGGTCATTTCCGATTTGGCACGAAAATCACTGCGCAGCGGCACCCCTGCTCAAAACGGAATGCGTAACGGCTTTCCTGTACTTGCTCCTTCGGGTCAGGCGATTACCAGTGAACTCATCAAGGCCCTAATGGACGCTGAGGACTAACCATGCGGGCACTCTTTGATGTCAATGTGCTCATCGCCCTGTTTCAGCCTGATCATATTCATCATCAACGTGCTCATCAGTGGTGGGAAACACACCAACGTCTTGGTTGGGCCAGTTGCCCCTTAACTGAGAATGGTTTTATACGGATACTTTCACAACCCAAATACCCGATGCCACAAACCGTATCCGCGGCAATCAAGTTATTGATTATGGCAAAAGAAGCCACCAATCACGAATTCTGGCCAGACAGTGTTTCTCTCCTCAACTCTGCCCTGTTCAACGCCGACGCTTGCACCCATCACGGACAAATCAACGACACTTACCTTCTGGCGCTCGCAGTCAAAAACAACGGCCGCTTGGTTTCGCTAGATCAAGATATCAAGACTTCGACTATTGTGAGCTTTGACAAACGGCGATTACAGGTGATTTAAGAGCATGAACATGACCCTTCAAGAAACAGCACAAATCCTTGGCGGCATCGGCGTCATCGCCTCACTTATTTATGTCGCCGTCCAAATCCGCAACAATGCGCGCGCGGTGCGGGCTGCTACTTACCATCAGGTGTCCAACACATTTATTAGCCTTTGGGATAGCTTAGCGCGCGATTCCGAAACCTTGTCTGTGGTGCTGCGCGGTGGCCGTGACT
>JAYUOP010000123.1:0-3775 GCA_043760745.1 Hyphomicrobiales bacterium | reverse complement strand
CAAAAGCAAATGCGGCCTGTGTTGCCCGATCAGCAAGCGCCACGCCTTGGACGCCCACCAAAAGCCGCGCGTTGTTCATCATGGTGAACATACAATTGAGCCCTCGATTTTCTTGGCCAATCAGCCAACCCGTAGCTCCGCCCGCATCGCCATAAACCATGGTGCAAGTGGGCGAACCATGAATGCCAAGCTTGTTTTCTAACGAATGACAGCGCAGATCGTTTCGCGTTCCATCCGGTAAAACCTTTGGAACAAGAAATAGCGATATGCCGCGCGTGCCCATTGGTGCATCATCAAGGCGGGCCAAAACCAAATGAAGAATGTTTGAGGTAAAATCTTGATCGCCATAGGTGATGTAGATTTTATTGCCGGTGATGCGGTAAGTTCCATCGCTGTTGCGTTCTGCTTTGCATCTGAGTTGGGAGAGATCAGAACCAGACTGAGGCTCTGTTAAGTTCATGGTGCCTGACCATTCACCTGAAATAAGTTTTGGCAAATAGGTTTGTTTTATTTCTTCAGTAGCGTGCGCTGCGAGCGCTTCGATTGCACCAGTAGTCAATAATGGGCACAAGGCAAATGCAATAGAAGACGCGTTCCACATTTCCGTGCAAGCAGCAGACAGCAAAATGGGAAGCCCTTGCCCACCGAATTCAATTGGGCCCGTGAGACTGTTCCACCCCATCGCGCACCAATCGCGATAAAGTTCCGGCCAGCCCGGCGCTGTCACAACTTTGCCTTCGACAAGTTTAGCTGGGTTGAGGTCCCCTACCCGGTTGAGCGGAGCAATGCGTTCAGCTGCAAAACGACCAGCTTCCGTGAGGATGGCTTCAGCATCGATTTCCGAAAGATCATGATAATGTGCTGCACTCAGCTTTCCAGCACTTTTCATTGCCAAGAGGATTTGTGACACGGGTGGTTTGTAGGTCATTGTGAAATCAGCTCGCTTATGGTTCGAGGCGTTTGGTTTTCTTCGTGAAAAAATCTTCAAGCCGTTCGCGAATATCTGGATTGGTTTGTACCGCCATCGCCAGCAGACTTTCCGCAAATAAACCGTCTGTGGCTGACATATCATTGATGCGCGCAATGCCGGTTACAATTGCAAAGTTGGTTGTTGGCGGATGAGTTGCTACTTGCGCTGCCAATGCTTTGGCTTTGGCCAGTGCTTCACCAGCGCCCACGATCTCATGGGCAAGGCCTAAGTCAAGGCCGCGTTTGGTGTCGTAAGTGCGGGCTGACAACATCATATCAACCATGCGGGCGGGGGTTACAATCCGGGCCACACGGACGGTGGCACCGCCGCCGGTGAATATTCCACGCTGGCCTTCGGGGAGAGCAAAGAAAGTTCCCTCTTCGGCAATGCGGACATGGGTTGCGGCTGCAAGTTCCAATCCGCCGCCGACCACCGCACCTTGCAAAGCTGCAATGACTGGAATGCCGCTAAATTGAATGACATCAAATGCGCGATGCCAGTTTTGGCACATTTTCATAAACTCAATCGGCGTGCGGTTTTTATCATAATGCTCGCGCAAATCTAACCCGGCACAAAAATGCGCGCCCTTAGCGGCAAGTACGAAACAGCGTGTTCCATTCGGAGGAAAACGAAAAGCGTTTTCGATTTCCAAAAGCATGTCTTCGTTGATCGCGTTTCGTGCAGCTTCGCGGGCAAGCGTTATGATGGTGACAGCACCTTCGGTTTCAATGGTGATATATTTTTGTGTCATGGTCGATGTGTCTTTGCCTTTTCGCGCAGCTTATATTTTTCAATCTTACCTGTCGACGTTTTCGGGAGGGTCTCGAAAATATAAGTTTTAGGTATTTTGAAACCTGCGAGATGCTGTTTGCAGAACTGCTTCAACTCTTCGCTTAGTACCGTAGCGCCCGCTTTCAACTCGATAAAGGCGCAAGGGGTTTCGCCCCATTTGTCATCTGGTTTTGCCACAACAGCAACAGCACTGACGGCGGGATGACGGTAAAGCGCGGACTCAACTTCAATCGATGAAATGTTTTCGCCGCCGGAAAAAATGATGTTCTTGAAGATATCTCGAATTTCTAGAAACCCATCAGGGTGCTGTACGGCGACATCACCCGAATTAAATGCTCCGCCGGCAAATGCGACTTCAGTTCCAGTTTCATCTTTATGGTAGCCCTTCATAATGGTGTTCCCACGCAACATGATTTCGCCCATCGCAATTCCGTCTTGCGGCAGCCGCGCACCGGTTTCTGGATTCCAGATTTCTGCGGTTTCTGCCATTGGAATGCGCACACCTTGACGGGCTTTGGTTTTGGCGCAGGCGGCAAAATCCAAAGTGTCCCAATTATCGTGCCAAATCGATTGTACGACATGACCATAGGTTTCGGTGGGACCATAAACCTGCATGACATCAAAACTGCGTGCTTCAATCCGGCAAAGCGTTGCCAGGGCCACCGATGTCAATGATAAGGGGTGAGACTGTACTCCGCTCAAGTGCCGTAGCCCGCGCGCGCTGTAAACTGCTGATCGAGTAACAAGACCTTGGTTTCAGCGTGGTCAAAAATATAAGATACTGTTTCAACATCAAGCCTAATGTTGACCGTGTTCAAAACCGCACTCGCCATAGCGACTGCGAAATGTGCTTCAAACATCTCTGCGGTGTTGGGCGCTAAGACCGAAACAACATCGCCCGGCTTTACGCCAAGACGCGTAAGTTCTGCAGCCAAAGCGTGGCACCGCTTTCTGACCTCCGCCCATGTGTAGCGCCGCTCACTATCAATTATCGCAAGGCGATCAGGATAAACCTCTGCTGTCCGATCGAGAAACGAAAGTGGGGACAAAGGCACAAAATTTGCCGAACGAGGATTGAGGTAAGACGCTTCTTTCATAGAAAAGGTAGCTCCACCAAATTTGCGTTCACGGGTCCGCTTGCGCGATTGATTGTAACAGTGTCACCTGCATTCGCCACAACAGAAATCAATGCAAAGCCGATATTGGATTTCATGCGCGGTGACCAAACACAGTTTGTCATTTTGCCGATGATCTTGCCGTTGAATGAAATATCCTCAAGCCTGAAGCCGAGTGGTGCTGGTTTATCGCCCTCGAGGATGACACCTAATTGGTGACGTTTAATGCCTTCAGCTTTGATCTGGCGGAGGGCTCGAATGCCCACAACATTATCGGCGACATTGAGGTCAACATATTTACCAAGCCGAACTTCAAATGGGTTTGTGGTGTCATCGGTGTCACCACCCACAGACACAAGCCCGCTTTCAACGCGCTCGGGCGTTGCTGGTGCACCTGGGCCAATGCCCCACGGCTGCCCGGCTTCTTTAAAAATGTTCCAAAGTTTTGTGCCCTTGCTGCCGTCGCGCAAGTAAATTTCAAAGCCACCTTGTTTGGACCAACCTGATCTTTGAACTGCAACTGGGATGCCATTAATCTCGGTTTCCTTAAACCAAAAATATTTGAGTGTTCTGACCCAATCACCCATCACATGGGCGACAACATCTTCAGCTTTGGGGCCTTGCAATGCCATGGGTGAAACATCGGGTTCGCTGATCTCAACATTTAATCCACGCTCGGCGGCAATCGCACTTGCCCAAAACCAAATGTCACTGTCGGCAATTGAAAACCAATAGAGATCATCGGCGAGTTTCAGTAAAATTGGGTCATTGATAATCGTGCCACGATGGTTGCACAGCGGTACATATTTACCTTGCCCGACTTTGCAGGTTGAAAGATCCCTTGGGCTTAGAATTTGAGCGAGCTTTCCGGCATCAGGCCCTTTCAACTGCACTTGCC
>JAYUOP010000122.1:0-9701 GCA_043760745.1 Hyphomicrobiales bacterium | reverse complement strand
GATCTGTCGACAAAAATCCTTCAACGGGTTGTTGGATCGGCAAAATGTCATATCGAACACCGAGTAACGCGGCACATTCCTTAGCGTCTACCAGACTGTCTTCACTGGTGTATTCATAGGGCAGCATAACGCAATGAACACGGTCAGCACCCAAAGCATCAACCGCCATTGCAGCCACCACGGCGCTATCAATCCCACCAGAAAGACCGAGAACAATTCCAGGAAAGCGGTTCTTGTTAACGTAATCTTTCAAACCGAGAACACAAGCTTTCCATGTCTCTTCTTCTTTTTCCGGAAGGCTCACAATTTCGCCAGCGTCCATCCGCCAGCTTTCACCAACGCGCCGCCAATCCGTGATCGCGATTGCTTCTTCAAACATCGGCATTTGCAAAGCCAATGTGCGATCAGCGTTCAACACAAAAGACGCGCCATCAAAAACCAGTTCATCTTGCCCACCGACCTGATTGAGATAGGCCATCGGCAATCCAGTTTCGGTCACCCGCGCCACAATTAAATTGAGACGAACGTCATCTTTGTTGCGCTCAAAGGGCGAACCATTTGGGGAGAGCAAAAATTCAGCCCCCGTTTCGGCCAAAGTTTCGCAAACCTCATCAGTCCACACATCTTCGCAAATTGGCACACCAATGCGCACACCTTTGAATGAAATCGGACCCGGCGCCGGACCCGGTTGAAACACCCGCTTTTCATCAAAAACGCCATAGTTCGGCAAATCATATTTGAAGCGCAATGTTTCAACGCGACCATTGGCCAAGAGCGCCATAGCATTATGCAGTTTGTCACCCTCGCGCCAAGGTAACCCGATTAAAACCGCTGGCCCGTTGGCAGTGTCGCCTGCTAGATCTTCAATTGCAGCTTTGCATTGCGCCACAAA
The DNA here is from genome assembly GCA_043760745.1 of Hyphomicrobiales bacterium. Lineage (GTDB taxonomy): Bacteria > Pseudomonadota > Alphaproteobacteria > Rhizobiales > Aestuariivirgaceae > Aestuariivirga. Next base: position 8,809 of record JAYUOP010000122.1, on the reverse strand, counting down.
TGAATGTCGCAAGACGAGATCTTCGGGTGGATAGCCACAAATAAACAATTCGGGAAACAAGACGAGATCGGCTGAAGCCGCCTCACGCATTGCCGCGCGGGCTTTGGCCAAGTTGCCCATAATATCGCCCAAAATAGGGTTCAACTGGGCGAGGGCGATTTTCAAATGATTGGTCATAATGACGGCTCTTAGCTGAAGCCGGCCAATGCTTCAATCGTGGCAAAATGCAGCTCAGTAAAAATATCGCGACACTGTCACAAGATTTGGCATATATTCACGGATGAGTTTAACGGGGACGATTTTTAGGAGATTCTGATGCGCTTTGAAAATGATAAACCAGATATGGAAGATATTGAAGATCGGCGCGGCCAAGGCGGCGGTGGAGGTTTAGGTTTTCCGGGCGGTGGTGGTCGACGAATTAACCTGCCGATGGGCGGTCGCGGCGGCGGCTTCAGCATGTCCACTATCGTTCTTATGGTGCTTGGTTATCTCGCTTTAAAGTTCCTGTTTGGTATCGATTTGTTGGACATGATGAACGGTGGCGGCCAAGCTCCAGGCACGGGCACCAATACGGAAATTACAATGCCAGAGGGCAATACAGAAGTTGCTACAGGTGGAAATTCTGGCAGTGGTTCCTCTGGAACAGACGCGAGTAGCGACGTTGGAAAAGTGTTTGTTGCGAATGTCTTAAATTCCACAAAAACTGTGTGGACCGGTATTTTCCAAAACATTGGCCAACAATATCAAGCGCCAAAGCTTGTTATGTTCTCTGGGTTTGTGCAATCCGCATGCGGGAATGCCCAATCTGCTATGGGGCCGTTTTATTGCCCGCGTGACCAGAAGGTTTATATTGATACGGCATTCTTTCAGGATATGAAAAATAAGTTGGGCGCTCCCGGCGACTTCGCGCAAGCCTATGTAATTGCCCATGAAGTGGGGCACCATGTGCAAACAGTATTTGGCATTGCCGATAAAGTAACTCAAGCCCGCTCACGCGTGTCCGAAGAAGAAGGCAATCAATTGCAAGTGCGCATGGAACTGCAAGCCGATTGCTTTGCTGGTCTTTGGGCCAAAGAAGCAGATGCCACCGCAAACATTCTTGAGGCCGGCGATATTGAAGAAGGTTTAGCTGCTGCCAATGCCATTGGTGATGATCGTTTGCAAAAGCGCAGCCAAGGTTATGTGGTGCCAGAAAGCTTCACGCATGGTACCTCCGCTCAGCGCGTAGCCTGGTTCAAGCGCGGCTTCCAAGCAAATGACCTCCGCGATTGTGACACTTTTAGTGCCACAAATTTGTAATTCGAATTTCCGTTTTTCGAGAAGCCCGGACAAAGTTCCGGGCATTTTTATTTGGTCTCGCAGATATCCATTACAAATTCCGCAAACAATGAATTCGCCCACGCAAACCATGGTCTGGTGAATTTTGTGGGATCATCTTTATGAAAACCTTCATGTATTAGCCCCGTTCCGGCATCGGTTCGCAATAGTATTTCAAGCAGACTAATTTTCTCGGCGCGCGAATCGGTTGTCAACCCTTGCATGCAAAGTGAAATTGGCCAGATGAAATCCTGCGGCGTATGCGGACTGCCAATACCGGACGCGGCCCGTCCTTCATAAAAATATGGATTGTGTCTGCTGAGCACAAACCCCCGCGTTGCTTGATACGTTGCGTTATCTTTGCCGCAATAACCTAGATAAGGCATCGCCAAAAGGCTCGGCACATTGGCATCGTCCATAAGATTGGCGTTACCTAACCCATCAATCTCATAGGCATAAATTTCACCAAATTGCGGATGCAATACTGTACCAAAGGTTTCAATGCCGACCCGAATTTCATCAGACAGCCGCTGCGCTCGGTTTTGTAAATCGACATCACCCAACGGCAACTTCGCCAAACACTCCAGCGCCACCACGGCAAACATATTTGATGGGATCAAGTAATTATACATGCATGCGTCATCGCTCGGCCGAAAACCACACCAACTCATGCCAGTATAGCCCACCGGATTTCCAAGCCCGTTATTGGTCAGCGTATCACTTGCAATTGCACCAATGCGCTCAAAACGATAGGGCGAGTTTTCGTGACGTTGCTCAAGCGCGATTGTCGCAACAATCTCCTGAGCAGCTTTGACAAATTCTGCATCTAAGTGATCGGTCTGGCCCGTCACTTGCCATAAATCAAAAGCCAATTTCAGCGGCGCGCAGAGCGAATCCAATTCATACTTCCGCTCCCAAACCCAATCGCCCATGTCGGTTTTATCGCGGTTGTGGCAATGTCCATTTGGCGCTTCGTTAAACGCGTTGGCATAAGCATCGATTAGGACGTAACTCACTTGCCGCCGCACCACGCCAGCTATCAGCGTTGCAAAATGCGGATCAGCCTTTGCCAATTGCAAGTAGGGCTTTACTTGCGCCGCCGAGTCTCGCAGCCACATCGCGGGGATGTCACCAGTGATGACGAACATGCTGCCGTCATCTTGCGTCCGCAGTGTCGTTGAATAAGTATTGCAGAATGTATTCGTAAAAACTTTCGGCAATTGCTGATATTGCGGAAATGCCGCGCGCACCAGCGATACAACATTTTGCATAGTTAGGGGAATCATCTGGTTACCTTAGATTTCAAAAAGAAAGATAACCTCAAGATATATGCGTTTGCCATGCAAAAGCAGTCACGCTTATTTTAAATTCCAGCATACCAATCATAACCACGGTCTTCCCAGTATCCGCCGTTACCCTCGCCAATCATAGCAAATGATGAGACCAGTTCTATGGTGTGCACGTATTTTGCCATTTTATAGCCAAGCTGGCGTTCAACCCGAACCCGCAAGGGCGCGCCATTTTCAATTGGCAGAGGTTTATCGTTAAGGCCATAAGCCAAGATCGTCTGTGCATGGTAGGCATCGACCAAGTCTATGCTCTCATAATATTTGATCGAACCGGCCAAGCTTTGCTCAATTGTGTCAAAGCATTTGAACACCGCAAACCGCGCCTCTGGTTTTGGCTTGGCAGCGTCTAAAACTTTCGATAGCTGTACACCCGTCCATTTGGCAATGCAGCTCCAACCTTCGACACAGTCATGTCGCGTGATCTGCGTTTGCGTGGGCATTGCCATTAAATTCTCTCGCGACAATTCGAGCGGTTTTTCGACTAAGCCAATGATCTTAAGCCGATAATCAGAAAACCCGGAATTTGCCATAGTCAAATAATCGTCGTCTTGTGGAGCTGTAACACCGTTTGGATGTTGCGACTGTTTTATATCCGCTTGGGTATATTCTGGAGCAAGAGAATGCCCACCACCCAACATTCGCTGGACGCGGTAAGTTAGGTCGTTTGCCTTTTCAACTATATTTCGGGCAGCACTGTCCGTGTCATTCAACCCGTCAAGCACGTTGCATCCGCCAAGACTAAAGGCAGAAGCACCGAGGCCTGCGCGCGTCAGGAAGCTGCGGCGGTTGAGCTGGAATTTTGCCATATCAGTGATCCTTGTCCTGATCGATACGATACCACCCCGTGATGATCGAACGCAATTCGTTCACCGGCCCAGCGGCTATGATCATCAACATGTGGACAACAAAAAAGCCAATTAACAACAGCATAGTTATAAAATGGATCGTTCGTGCCGACTGCCGTCCACCAAACACATCAAGCAGCCAAGGCGCTGATGCGTTGAAGTTAGGCGACATCGAAAGCCCCGTTAAAATGATCAAGGGCAGCATAACAAAGAGCACGCTCGCATAGGCAATTTTTTGCAAAACATTGTATTCCCGCGTATGGTGGAACTTCAATCGGGCATGGTCTTTCACGTCTTGTGGCAGATTTTTTAGATCTGCCCCAGTGATCATTAGGTCCCTCCGCAGATGGCCATTTACCGCGCTGGCAATTGCCCAAACCAAAAGCGTTACCACTAAAAACCATGCAAAAAAGAAATGAATAATGCGTCCAGTGGCAAGACTTTTCGTGGAGGGGACTGTAAGTGCGGGGGGAAATGCCTGATATTTAGCATTTGAAGTCGACGTATCAAACGCGCCAAGAAAACCTGTTGTTTCAAATTCTACGCCAAAAATTTTAGTGTAGCCTATGACAGTGTCACCAATCTGCTTTGCGCCAATATCGAGAACGGCATTTTCATATTCAAATCCAGATTCATTGCCGAAGTAAAGTTTGGAGTGGGCATTAAATATCTGAAGCCCCGACAGCAAAAGAAACAACAGGCTAATGGCCCAAAGCCAATGGGTAAGCCTAGTCCAGCGCGACTGACGGTAAACGAGCGGACCGATTGCATGCACTGTATCATTTGCCGCTTTAGTCATTTCTTTATTCCCTCGTGCCATTTTTTATCGCTTGGCCTTGGTAGTTTCTTAAGCAGCGCTGTTTTATTTCGCAATTAACTAATTTGTTAGATTGCGTAGTGTTGAGCCCGCTTTCTAAACGCAGTCCATAAAACCCATTTCCTTCCGACGATGAATAATTGCCAATGTACGGTGCTGCATCCAGATTAAAAAAGGGCATCCCTTGCGAGATGCCCCTCCATTCCAAAACCAGTATCCTGATTTCAAAAATTATGCCTTGTTCATGGCACTCTTGATCATGCTGACGATAACCATCATCACGCCGCCGCCAACGCCGCCACCGGCAACATTCTGAATAATCGAACCAATATCCATGCCGCCAGTTGCAGCTGCTGCACCAGCAGTTGCTGCTGCACCGCCGCCGAGAACTGCGCTCAAGATTTGACCGCCGAGGCCGCCGCCAACAACGCCGGCAATTGTGTTGCCGAGTGTGCCGAGGCTTTGGTTCTTCAATACTGCACCAGCAGCGTTACCGCCAACAGCACCGATAACCAATTGAATGATGAGTGATGTAATATCCATTTGTCTTCCCCTTAAGTTTTCAAGACTTGGCCAAGCGGACAAGCTGTATATTCCTTAACAGAAAGTTAACCCATCGCAGAGCGGAATTTTTTTGGGCTCTAAACAAGGTTAAAAACTTAAAAAACACTGTAAAAAACCTATGATTTACGTTCGCGCAATCATTTGGTGCATTGCATTTCTAGTAAGCGTTTTCACTTTTGATAAGCGCGAACGGTGTTTTTAAGAGAATCATAAAGTCAAATCCAAGCGACCATTGATCTATGTATTCAAGGTCAAACTTTACGCGTTGTTCAAGTTTTTCGCGTGTGTCGGTTTCGCCGCGCCAACCATTGATCTGTGCCCAACCGGTAATGCCGGGTTTAACCTTGTGGCGCGCGAAATAACCATCAACAACTTGCTCATAAAGTGTATCGGCTGCTTTCGCTAGGGTGGCATGAGGGCGGGGCCCAACGAGTGATAATTGCCCAGTCAAAACGTTAAACAATTGCGGCAATTCATCGAGCGAAGTTTTGCGAATAATCCGGCCAACTTTTGTAACGCGTGAATCATTCTTGGTCACAAGTTTGGTTGCAGAAGCATCCGTCATGTCAGTATACATTGAGCGGAATTTAAAAACTTCAACCAGTTGATTGTTGAAGCCATAGCGCCGCTGTTTGAAAATTATTGGTCCTTTACTTTCGTAACGAACAGCAATTGCAACCGCGAGCATGACAGGGGCCAAGCATACCAGAGCAACACTTGCAATAATGCGATCCATCGCACCTTTCATAAGAAGGCCCCAGCCGTTCAAAGGGCGATCAAATACTGAAAGCAAAGGCAGCTCACCGAGATAAGTGTAAGCGCGGCGGCTAAGCTTCAATGTTGACGATTGACCGCTGATCCGAATATCCATCGGTAATTCCCATAGCCTCTTCAAGATTTGCAAAAGCCGTGCTTCGGCTGACAAAGGAATAGCCACAATGATAAGATCAACGCGGTGCGCGCGCGCATAAATTGCCAGATCAGAAATCGATCCTAATTTCTTGTGTTTGCGGATTGACTCAGGACTACGCACATCGTTTCGGTCATCAAACAAGCCTATAATTTCAACATCAAGGCCTTTTGATTTCTCGAGCGTGTCCAAGGTTTCTTCTGCAGCTTTGCCGCCGCCAACAATCACAACATGCTTGCGAAACTTTGCACTGTTGTTTTTTGCCCCAAACCAAAACTGAGCGCCGAATCGCGTAATGCCGAGATGCGCGGTGTTGAGACCGATCCAATACCAGCCCCAAGTGGGGTTCATTGGCAGGACCGTGTATGAGAATAAGGTGAAGCAAGCGAGCCCAATGATGGACGTGGCTGCGAGTGAGTTGACGAAACTAGCACCGCCATAGCTCCAGTTTTGGGGTGAATACGCGCCAAGCGATCGCATTACAAACATTGCGAGTAATGCTGTTCCTAAAGCAAAAAAACCAATCAGTGCCGTTGCATTTTCTGCATGTACGTTTTTGACCGTGAGCAAACTAAAAACCAAAGCGGCTGGAAATAGCACCAGACCATCCGCAACTTTCAACAAGCGTTCGCCAACTTCATTTTCGATGTATTTTGCCGATGCAATTTTACTCATGTTCCACCTCGAAGCCACTATCCCCAGCTTTGGGTGATTGATTTACGTGGCACGCGTTAAAATTTGTTAAGATTTTAGATAATCGGGTGGCAATCTTTGACGACGTCCCTAACAATCTATTGAAGTTTTCATTAGGATTTTACAGAATTGACACGTCAAAGCGCTTCGAACCGTGATTTCAAATTGTATCAATTGTATGCACCAGCAGTGTTTTCCGCTTGACCAAGCATCTGAATCCGGCTTTCGTAGAGCGAGAGAGGTTGGAAACAGACCTCCTGGGAGAAACCACTATTTGCACTTTTTATGGATTTTTTTGCCGACTGAATTGATTGCAAAAATCAAAGTAGTTGGGAATTTTTCATGTGCGTAATGTTATTTGATTTAAAGGAAAACCAATGAAAAACACAATGATTTCGCTCGCTTTCGTCGCAACTGCCGCTCTGGCTGCAGCAACTGCCGCCAGCGCCGGCACACTTGATGATGTAAAAACCAAGGGCTTCTTGCAATGCGGCGTAAGCCAAGGCCTCATCGGCTTCTCAAATCCGGACGAAGCCAACAACTGGACCGGGATGGATGTTGATTATTGCCGCGCTGTAGCGTCAGCCATTTTCAATGACCCAACCAAAGTAAAATTCACACCCTTGACTGCCAAAGATCGGTTCACCGCTCTGCAATCCGGCGAAATCGACATTCTTTCGCGGAACTCCACTTGGACTATGAGCCGCGATACGTCGCTTGGCCTCATGTTTGCTGGCGTTATGTATTATGACGGTCAAGGCTTCCTCGTGAAATCATCACTTGGCGTAGATAGCGCTTTGAAGTTGAACGGCGCTACTGTTTGCACACAAACCGGCACCACCACCGAATTGAATTTGGCTGACTATTTCAAGGCCAATAAAATGGAATACAAGGTTGTTGCGTTTGAAAAGAATGAAGAAGTTTTGGCAGCTTACCAAGATGGTCGTTGCGATGTGTTCACGACTGACCAATCTGGTCTCTATGCCGAAATCTTGAAGTTCGCCAATCCAGCTGAACACGTTGTTCTGCCAGAAATCATTTCCAAGGAGCCATTGGGCCCAGTCGTTCGTCAAGGTGACGACGCTTGGTTCAACGTCGCAAAGTGGACTTACTATGCATTGTTGAACGCGGAAGAACTTGGCGTTACCTCCAAGAACGTCGAAGAAATGAAAGCTTCGACCAATCCAGAAATCCAACGCTTGTTGGGCGTGAAGAATGCTGACGGCACCGCCGCTGGCTTCGGCACCGGCCTTGGCCTTGGCGAAGAATGGATTGTTCAGATCCTCAAAGGTACCGGCAACTATGCTGAAATTTTTGAACGCAATGTTGGTGAAACCACACCGTTGAAAATTAAGCGCGGCAAGAACGCCCTCTGGAACGCTGGCGGCTTGCAATACGCACCACCAATTCGCTAACTTAACTGAAGGAGCTCGGCGTAATCCGGGCTCCTTTTTTTATCTCGCTAGGGTGGAGACCGCCTTGTCATGAGTGTTGAAGTAAACACCAAGCAGCCCAAAATTTCATTTTGGAATGATCCAAAATCGCGTGGGATCGCGGCCCAAGCGCTCATGGTGCTTGTCGTTGTCGCTATCGGTTATGAGCTCTATTCCAACGCCAGTGTAAACCTCGCCAAACTTGGCAAAACCTTTGGTTATGAGTTTTGGAACCAATCCGCAGGCTTTGATATTCTCCAATCATTGATCCCCTATGATAACGCGTCGAGCTACGGCACCGCGATCTTAGTGGGTTTTCTGAACACACTACTTGTAGCCATTCTTGGCATTATTTTGGCAACGACCATTGGCTTTGTCGCCGGTATCGCCAGGCTTTCAAAAAACTGGCTGGTTGCGAAAATTGCCACGGTCTACGTCGAGACAATTCGTAATATTCCCCTGCTTTTGCAATTGTTTATTTGGTACAAAGTGGTTCTTAGCGCCGTGCCTGACCACAAATCCGCGTGGAACTTTGCCGACGCTTTTTACATCTCAAAAAAGGGCGTGAACCTGCCAGCGCCAGTTTTTGGCGAAGGTGCTAATCTAATGTGGTTAGGTTTGGCTGCTGGAATTTTGGCAGCATTTTTTATCCGCCGCTGGGCAATTGCCAGACAAACCAAAACAGGTCTCGCATTTCCGTATATTTGGGCAGGCTTCGCCGCAATCATTCTATTGCCAATCATTGCATTGGCTCTCGCTGGCTGGCCATTGACCTTCGATTATCCAACCCGTGGCGCATTTCGCTTTACGGGCGGATCGACGATCATTCCTGAGTTCATCGCGCTTCTTCTCGGCTTGAGTGTTTACACAGGTTCGTTCAT
>JAYUOP010000121.1:0-3798 GCA_043760745.1 Hyphomicrobiales bacterium | reverse complement strand
AAAGACTTGCAAGCCGAATATGGCATGGCGCTGCTGCTGATCACCCATGATCTTGGCATTGTGCGCCGTATGGCGGATCATGTCGCCGTGATGCAATCCGGCAAGATCGTCGAATATGGCCCCACCAAAACCATCTTTGAAAAACCGGTTCACGCCTATACCAAAATGCTGATCAGCGCTGAACCGCGCGGGCTTCCTCCGGCTTTTGATGCCAGCGCTGAAACCATCGTTTCCGCGAAAGATTTAAAAGTTTGGTTCCCCATCCGGCGCGGGTTTTTCCGTTCTACTGTAGGCCACATCAAAGCGGTTGACGGCCTCGATTTTGAAGTCAAAGCCGGTCAAACTTTAGGTGTGGTCGGCGAGTCTGGCTCAGGCAAAACCACGCTCGGCCTTGCCACTCTCCGCCTTATATCTTCCAAAGGAGAAATCAATTTCCAAGGACAGCGTATTGATGGATTGGACAACCGCGCCATGCGTCCATTGCGCAAAGATCTGCAGATTGTTTTTCAAGATCCCTTTGGTTCGTTGTCGCCAAGGCTATCGATTCTAAACATTGTTGAAGAAGGCTTGCAAATTCAGAAACCTTCCTTGAGCGCCGATGATCGTCGCGTCATGGTGGCCACCGCTTTGCATGAAGTAGGCCTCGACCCCGCCTCCATGGATCGCTATCCGCATGAGTTTTCCGGGGGCCAACGCCAACGCATTGCAATTGCCAGAGCGCTCGCCCTTGAGCCCAAATTCATCATGCTGGATGAGCCAACCTCTGCCCTTGATATGTCGGTGCAGGCGCAAGTGGTGGATCTCCTCCGGAACTTACAGAAAAAACATAACCTGTCTTATCTCTTTATCAGCCATGATCTTCGCGTGGTGCGCGCTCTTGCCAATGAGGTCATCGTGATGCGCAATGGTGTGGCTGTCGAGCGCGGGCCAACAGCTCAGATTTTTGAAAACCCGCAAACCGATTACACCAAGGCGCTGATCGCAGCGGCTTTTAATCTCAAAGTGACCAGTGGACATGCGGTGAGGGATTGATGGCGTTTTTATTTGTATTACCAACCTGGCCAAAAGATGTGTGGGCTGCTGCCATGCGCAACGCCGCCTCCGATCTTGATATCCGCATGTGGCCTGATGCCATGGGCGATGTTGCTGACATTGATTACGTCGCCGCCTGGTTGCCACCGCCAAATGTTGTGCAAGACCTTCCCAATCTCAAGGTGATTTTTTCACTGGGGGCAGGGGTGGATGCAATCCTACGGGATGTTACTTTGCCGAAACACGTTCCCATTGTTCGCATTAATTCAGATGACCTCACCCACCGCATGAGCGAATACATCGTGTGGCAAGTTCTCGCTCATCATCGGCAAGCCGCTCGCTTAGCCGAAAATCAGCACGCCATAATCTGGGATAGTTTTCCAACCCATAGCGCCAGCGCAATAACAGTTGGGATCATGGGGATGGGCGTTATGGGCCAAGACTCGGCACAAAAACTCCGCATGATGGGCTTTCGCGTTGTTGGTTGGAGTCGCACCCAGAAATCAATTTCTGGTGTAACTTGTTATGCAGGCGATGCAGGCTTCGACACCTTCCTCAATGAAACTGATATCTTGGTTTCTTTGCTCCCGGCAACGCCGGAAACCGATGGTATCGTCAACGCCGCAACCATTGCCAAACTATCGAAGCATGGCCCATTCGGCGCTCCCATTTTCATCAACGCCGGTCGTGGTCGCCAACAAAATGCAATCGACCTCTTGGCGGCGCTGAACTCAGGTGCACTCTATGCCGCGACCTTGGATGTGTTCTCTACTGAACCCTTGCCCTCAGATGATCCCCTTTGGACCCACCCCAAAGTAACCCTTACCCCGCATTGCGCCGCTGATTCAGATCCACTCGTGATTTGCCAATACATAGCCGCGCAAATACGCCGCCATCAGCAGGGCGAAGCTTTACAAAATCTAGTGGATCGCAGTCGAGGTTATTAAAGCCGCTTAAGCGACGTCGGCATGCCAGCGGTTTTTGCAATCCGCGCAATGGCGTCCTGCAAAGGTTCACTCACTGTTAGCATGTGATAACCATTGGCATGCAGCAGCATGGTTTCATTTTGCATGATCCCAACGTGACCTGGCCAGAACACCAAATCGCCGCGCTGTAGATTATCGAGGTCATTGACCATGAGATGTTTTCCCAGCTCCCCCTCTTGCATATCGGCATCGCGCGGTGCTTGCTTGCCCGCGGCATGTAAAGACACTTGCACCAACCCAGAACAATCTAATCCGTGTACGGATTTTCCACCCCATAAGTATGGCACATGTAAATATTTTTCGGCCACCGCTACAAAATCATCAGCATAAATATCTGGCGGTTGAATATGGCTCGCGATAACAAAGCCACCACCTGAAAGTGCAGCAAAGTTTCCAACGATCTCTGTCACCGTCAACGGGCAGTTTAAAAATAGCGAGACCGGAATTTGGGATTTAATATTTGCTTCTGGGTAGATAAAAGTAGACGGTACCGAAACCCTATGCGTGGGCACACCGATATTCACCGAAAGTGCCGTAGCCAAAACATAACCCACATAACGATCATGGTTGAGCTGCACAAAAGCAAAACCATCGACCACATCAAAAACTCGAACGGTCTCGCCAAACAGAACTTGAGTTTCTTGCCATCCGTTCAGATTAGGTGTTTTATAAACCGTAGCAATCGGAACAATAATCTGATGAGGGGCGCCTTTCACAAAGCGTTGCGCATCAACTTCGCCTTCTAAATTCTCGTCTGCCAAATCGGCGCGATAGGCGTACAACCGTTTATCCAATGTTGTCATATTGTCTCCATCGTAGCGCTGATCACATCGGCCATGCGTTCGAGATAAAGTGAACCTTGCACCGTGCGCTGAACCAAAACATTTCGCCGATCTTTTTCGTCCCGCCGCCGTGATACCAAATGAATTTTCCCCATCGTGTCCAACGCGCGCGTGATCACAGGTTTTGACACGCCGAGTTTTTTTGCCAAATCGCGAACTGTGTGTGGCGGCGGCTCCAAATAAATACACAACAAAATACTGACTTGCCGCACTGATAAATCAGGCTCTTTATCTTTCACTTGCGAAAGACTTACGAGATGCCAAAATTTAAGCGCTTGCGCAGTGGTAAATGTCGGCACGTTCGGTAACCCATATTTGTTTCGGATACGAACTGATCTTAATCCCGATTATTCGCTTTTGCCATAGCGTTCTTTGATCACCGCAAATAGCGCCCTGATGCCTTGTGCTTCGCCGCCGCGCGGTCGTCCAGCTTTAGCCGATGGTGTCCAAGCATAAATATCAAAATGCACATAAGATTTTGCGCGTTCAACAAACCGCTTGAGAAACAAAGCCGCCGTAATGGAGCCTGCAAAACCGGAAGTGCTGCTGTTGTTCATATCGGCAATTGGGCTATCAAATAGACCATCATAGCCAGCCCAAAACGGTAACCGCCAAAGTGGATCATTGTTTGTTAAAGCTGCTTTCCCTAAGGCCAATGCTAAGCTCTCATCATCGGTGTAAAACGGTGGCAGATCAGGCCCAAGAGCCACCCGCGCCGCGCCAGTCAATGTTGCCATATCGATCAAAAGATCGGGCGTCTCTTCATCAGCCAAGGCCAATGCTTCGCACAGCACCAAGCGCCCTTCGGCATCTGTGTTGCCTATCTCAACGGTGAGGCCTTTGCGGGTTTTAAACACATCCCCAGGCCGAAACGCATTCCCTGAAATTGAATTCTCAACGGCTGGAATAAGCACACGAAGGCGAACCGGAAGCTTCGC
>JAYUOP010000120.1:0-3831 GCA_043760745.1 Hyphomicrobiales bacterium | reverse complement strand
TTTCCCTTCATGTTTATGATGCGGTTTTGGCTTTTGACCATTTACAAGAACGAGCTTGGATTATTTCGACGACGGGCGAACAGGCGGCCGATAATTTGGAGCTGTTGTTAAAGCAACCTGCGCGTGCCTTGGGTCGCGCCGAACTTTCGGGATGGACATCAAACTTCACGCGGGAAACATATGAAGCTGCGGTGCAAAAAACTGTCGATTATATTTTGGCTGGAGATATTTTTCAGGCCAATATTTCACAGTGCTTTTCCGCTTCAATCGATGCTGGTTTTGATGCCTTAGCATATTATCGCAATTTGCGGGCTAAGAACCCTGCACCATTTTCGGCTTATCTCAATTATGGCGACGTGAAAATAACGTCGAGTTCGCCAGAGCGTCTACTCAGTATTGTCGATGGTCATATTGAAGCGCGGCCAATTAAAGGCACACGAAAGCGCGTGGCTGATCCAGAACTTGACGCGGCGTTAGTTGCGGACCTTCTGGCGAGTCGCAAAGACCGTGCCGAAAACGTGATGATTGTTGATCTCCTGCGCAATGATTTGAGCAAGGTTTGTAAATTGAGATCAGTCAAGGTTCCGGTATTATGTGGGCTCGAGTCCTATACCTCAGTGCATCATTTGACCTCGGTTGTGGTCGGGGAAATGCGGCCGGAACAATCAATTGGGGATGTGATCGCAGCCGCATTTCCGGGGGGCTCGATTACGGGCGCACCCAAAATTAGGGCCATGGAAATCATTGCAGAAATCGAGCAACAAGCGCGTGGAATTTATTGTGGCTCAATTGGATATTTTGGCTTTAATGGCCGAGTGGATTTGAACATTGCTATTCGCACGGTGATGTTTGCTGGTGGCGTTGCCAAGTTTCAAGGTGGCGGTGGGATTACAGCGCGGTCTGAACCCGGTCCTGAATATGATGAAACACTGGTGAAGGTTGCCCGCATCATGGAAAGTTTTCGGCCATGATCTTGATCGTCGATAACTATGATAGCTTTGTTTACAACGTCGCCCGCTATTTTGAGGAACTGGATCAAGTCGTTAAAGTGGTGCGTAATGATCAGATTAAATCGGTCGACGTTGACCGCTCAAAAGCCATCGTAATTTCACCGGGGCCTTGCACCCCGACTGAAGCCGGAGCATCACTTGAATTGATTGCCCAGCATTCGGGGCGCTTGCCGATATTTGGTATTTGCCTCGGCCATCAATGCATCGGTGAAGTATTCGGCGGTAAAGTCCTGCGTGCACAAATGCCTTTGCACGGGGAAGCATCAGAAATTATTCATGATGGAGCAAGTGTGTTTAAGGGCCTGCCCAATCGTCTTCTTGCTGGCCGTTATCATTCCTTGATTGTTGAGTCGGAAGACAATCCGCATTTGGCTATTACTGCACGAAGTGCTGAGGGTGAAATCATGGGGTTGCAACACCGAACCCACGCCACAGCGGGTGTTCAGTTTCATCCTGAATCCATACTTACGGAACACGGGCATGACATGATCAGAAACTTTTTGGAGTTCATGGAATGAATGTCGTTTGGTTTCAGGGGGAATTTGTTGATGGGCCATTGGCAATAGATCCTACGGAGCGCGGGCTATTGCTGGGCGATGGATTATTTGAAACACTAGCTGTGATTGATCAAAAGCCGTTGTGGCTCAATCAACATTTGAAGCGACTAGAAGCTGCCGCCCGAGAAGTTGGTATCACGTACGATTCGGTTTACATTTTTGCGACTATCAATCGTGTTCTCGCTCATTGGCCAGAAACATCTGGGGTTATGCGGATCACACTCACCAGAGGCGCGGTGGCGCGGGGGTTAGCGCTCGGTGGAGAAGCCCCTAGTTTAATGATCAGTATTTCGACGTTTGATGAGGCGTTACGTTTTGCGCCCTGCACTTTGGGCTTAGTAGATGTAGTGCGCCATTCGATGTCACCGTCAACGCGCCTCAAAACACTCTCTTATTTTGATAATGTTATGGCGGCGCGGCAGGCGGCTTCCCTAGGGTTTGATGAAGCATTGATGCTCAACGAACATGGCCATGTTGCCTGCTCCAGCGTCGGTAATTTATTTTTAGTTAAGGGGACGTCCCTCATCACGCCCCAATTGGATCAAGCAATTTTGCCCGGCATCATGAGGCAAGTGATCCTTGATCTTGCGCCCCGCCTTGGATTTGACATCTCTGAGGGTCAGATTTCGTTTTCAGAACTGGCAAATGCAGACGGTGTATTCATCAGCAATAGTTTGCGGATTTTGCGTCCGGTGAGCCAATTTGGAACCACAATTTATCACCAACGTTATGACGATATGATTGACCTCCTCAAAACCGAGATTGGAATGAACCGATGAAATTCTTTGCCGACACCGCTGATATTGCCGAAATAAAAGAACTCATTGATTTTGGTTTGGTTGATGGGGTGACCACCAACCCTTCTATCATTGCGAAATCCGGGCGGGATTTCAAGGAAGTCATCGCTGAGATTTGTGCGCTGGTTTCAGGACCGGTGAGCGCTGAGGTCACGGCCCTCGATGCTGCTGGCATGATTAAGGAGGGTCGCGAGCTTCGCAAAATTGCGCCGAATGTTGCCGTAAAAGTGCCACTCACATTAGATGGCTTGAAAGCTTGCCGGATTCTAACTGGCGAAGGGGCAATGCTAAATGTAACCCTATGTTTTAGCGCCAATCAGGCTTTGTTGGCGGCAAAAGCAGGCGCCAAATTTGTTTCCCCATTTATCGGCAGGCTGGATGACATCCATATGGATGGCATTGAGCTGATCGAAGAAATACGATTGATTTATGATAATTATGGCTTTGAAACCGAGATTCTTGCCGCCTCGATCCGCACGCCATTGCATGTAAAACAAGTTGCTATGATTGGTGCGGATGTGATTACCGCGCCTCCTGCCGTTTTGAAAGCACTGGTCAAGCATCCGCTGACGGATAAAGGCATTGAAATGTTTTTAGCCGATTGGAAAAAGACCGGGCAGAAGATTTAAATTCTGGTCAGAACTTCTCAATCATTGTGAGCTTAAACTCATGCGCATGGTTGAGGTTTTACAATTTGGACTAAGCGCCGATGCGGGGCGCGTGGCGGTGCAGTGGTTGCAAGCGTTGAAATCGGAGCGGCGTTTGGCTGCCAAAACGCTCGAAGCTTATGCTCGTGATTTGGATCAATTCGGGCAATTCTTGCAGCTGCATTTGAGTGCGCCAGCGAGAATTGCTGACCTTACGCAATTGGCCGCTATGGATTTCCGAAGTTTCTTAGCATCCCGGCGAAAAACCGGGGTTGAAAGCCGCAGTTTGGCGCGCCAACTCTCAGGTATCCGCTCGTTTTTTCAACACGCCGAACGTAATGGTCATTTTAAGAATGCAGCTTTGTCTGCCATTAGCGCGCCCAAGATTTCGCATGGCGTGCCAAAGCCGATTAGCGTTGCAGCAGCGCGTCAGATGACGATTGGAGAAGGTCTGATTGATCCCAATGCTCCTGCTTGGGTTGGGGTTCGCGATAAGGCCGTGCTGACTTTGCTTTATGCATGCGGCTTGCGGATTTCGGAAGCTTTGGGGTTGACGCTGGCGCAATCGCGGGCTGATCCCTTGGTGATTATTGGTAAAGGCGGCAAGACGCGCATTGTGCCATTGATACCAGAGGCCAAAGCGGCGCTGGTGGATTATGTTTCGACTTGTCCTTTTGCCCTTCAGCCTCACCAACCCCTGTTTCGTGGGGTGAAAGGTGGCCCCTTGAATGCGCGGAATATTCAGTTGTTGATGGAGAGGATGCGCGGGGCTTTCGGCTTGGCGGACACAGCAACGCCGCATGCGCTGCGCCATTCATTC
>JAYUOP010000119.1:0-9818 GCA_043760745.1 Hyphomicrobiales bacterium | reverse complement strand
TCCGATCATGCCAACGTTTGGTATAAAGGGCAAGTGAAGGCCAAAGGAAGACCAGAAAAATAATGCCCAGCGGCACCATCATTTTGCTCACCGCTTCCAAAGCTACTTCAGGTGGCGCATCAGCCGCAGGCATCATACTCATACCAAATACTGCGCCTAAGATCAGCATCAGTACCCATTGGGCGATCATCAATACAATTAACCCAAGCCACCATGTCTTGCGACGAATACGACCTTGAAAACTTGTGAAGGTTTCTAAATTCATTTTGGTTCCCCTTTGCAATGAAAGTTAGACGATGCCCCAGCACCAGCTTTATCGCCGAGAATCACACAAATATAAAGTGCCTAATTTTTAATCCCTCAACAACTCGTTGATGCTGGTTTTGCTGCGGGTTTTTTCATCGACGCGTTTTACGATGACGGCGCAGTAAAGGGATGGACTTGGTGAACCATCGGCAAATGGTTTTTGCGGTAAGGAGCCCGATACTACAACGGAATATGGCGGCACACGGCCCATAAAAATTTCGCCGGTGGCGCGGTCAATAATCTTGGTTGATTGGCCAATGAAAACACCCATGGAAATGACCGAGCCTTCGCCAACGATAACGCCTTCAACAACTTCGGAGCGCGCGCCGATAAAGCAATTGTCTTCAATAATCGTGGGGCCGGCTTGCATGGGTTCTAACACGCCGCCAATGCCAACACCGCCGGAGAGATGCACATTTTTACCAATTTGGGCGCAGGAGCCAACCGTGACCCATGTATCTACCATGGTTCCGGTATCTACGTATGCGCCGAGGTTTACGAATGACGGCATGAGGATTGCGCCCGGTGCAATGTAAGCTGAGCGGCGCACGATGCAATTTGGCACAGCGCGGAAACCAGCTTCGCGGAATTTCTTGGCGGTCCAGCCTTCAAACTTTGACGGCACCTTATCCCACCATTTGGATTTGCCAGGGCCGTTGCCGATCAATTCCATATCATTCAAGCGGAAGGATAAGAGTACAGCTTTTTTGAGCCACTGATTGACATGCCATTCGCCATCAATTTTTTCGGCAACGCGGGCTTGGCCTGAATCAAGTTGTGTAAGTGCGAAGTCCACGGCTTTGCGGGTGTTGCCTGCGGTTTTGAGATTTACTTTATCGCGGGCTTCCCAAGCGGCTTCGATGATGGATTGAGCATTTTTCATTGACGTGATCCTTTCGATTGGGTGGCGCGGTGGTTTACAATATCTGCCAAGAAAGCCGTGATGTCGTCCGTCTGATGGCCGACGTGTAGGTGATCATCAGCGCCCTTTAAATGACTAGCATCGTCATTATCAGGTGACGTGATGAGAACAGTCGTCATACCAAGAGCGTGCGGCACTTTGAGATTATGGGCGATGTCTTCAAACATTGCCGCTGATTTCGGTGCGATGTTAAACTCTGTGACAAATTTCTCATAGGGAGCAGCATTTGGTTTTGGCACATAATCTGCTTTGATGATGTCATACATTTCAGCGAAATGATGGGTGATGCCGAGGCGATCTAAAACCCTTTCGGCATGAGCGACTGTGCCATTGGTGAAAATAATTTTGCGACCTTCGAGATCATGCAGAGCTTGATTGAGGGTGGGATTTGCGGCCACCGGAGAATGATCGATGTTGTGGACGTAATCCAAAAAACCTTCTGGTTTTACGCCGTGATCGACCATGAGACCGCGCAACGTCGTTCCGTATTTATAGTAAAGTTGTTTCTGATGCCGCTTTGCGTCTGCGTACTCCATTTGCAAAAGCTTCGATACGAACTCGCCCATTTTGATATCGATCTGATCAAACAAACGACAGGACGCAGGGTAAAGCGTATTGTCGAGATCGAACACCCATGTATCTATGTGGTCAAAACTCTTCATACGCCTGCCCTTGAAACACGGGTTCCAACGCCATGCGGCGTTAGCAATTCGAGGAGCACAGAGTGCGGAACGCGACCGTCGAGAATAATCACGCCTTCAACGCCTGATTCAACGACGGCGACTGCACTTTCGACTTTTGGAATCATGCCGCCCGTTACTGTGCCATTGGCGATGAGTTCTGCCACATCACCGATCTTCAGCTCACTGATCAATTCTTTATTTTTATCGAGAACACCTGCAACATCCGTCAAAAGCAATAAGCGTTTGGCATTAGTTGCGGCGGCGATAGCGCCAGCTGCAGTATCAGCATTCACGTTAAAAGTTTCGCCATTCCAACCAACGCCTACAGGTGCGATCACCGGGATCGCATCACTCTTCATGATAGTATCAAGAATTTCCGTATTCACCCGTACAGGATCGCCGACGAAACCGAAGTCAATTTCGGTGACAGCACCCGTCACGAGATCTGTTTTGCGTTTGACAATTTTTTCGGCCACGAGAAGGCTTCCGTCCTTGCCAGAAATGCCGACAGCGCGGCCACCTGCTTGCTGAATTGACGCCACGATATGTTTGTTGATCGCGCCACAAAGCACCATTTCTACAATGTCCATGGTTTCTTGATCGGTGACCCGCAACCCATCGCGAAATTCTGGCTTCACTTGCATACGGTCCAGCATGCGGTTGATTTGTGGACCGCCGCCATGGACCACAATGGGGTTTAACCCACAGACTTTGAGCATCACCATATCGCGGGCAAATTGCTGGGCAAGCTTGGGATCGCCCATCGCATGGCCACCGAATTTTACCACGATTACCTGGTCGTCATAGCGTTGCAAAAACGGCAACGCTTCAGAAAGAATGCGGGCGGTATCTGGCATGGGAATCTCGGTCATCTAGCGGAACTCCAAATTTGCGGTTGGTTCGCCTTATAAGACAATCACCGGGCTTGCCAAGCGCGAATTTTGTTAAGGCAGAAGGCCCGCAATTTCGGCGCGCAAATCATCAAGGCCGGTAAACTTGTCACTCGATGTCGAATGGAAGGTTGGGAAGGCTGCGGCGCGCTTGGTGATGAATTCTGCTGTTGCGGCCTGTACTTCACTCAACTCTTCCGGTTTGATCTTATCGATCTTGGTGAGCACGACTTGATATGTCACTGCACTTTCATCGAGCAAGTCAAACATTTCCATGTCGGTGTCTTTAACACCGTGCCTGCTATCAATGAGAACGAAGGCGCGGGTTAAACCTTGGCGACCGCGCAAGTAACCCTTCAGCATCGACTGCCATTGCTTCACGTCCTTTTTTGGCGCTTTGGCATAGCCATAGCCCGGCATATCAATCATGGTCATGCCAACATTGCCGCCGATATCAAAAAAGTTTAGCTCACGGGTGCGGCCCGGTGTGTTTGACGCCCGCGCCAATTCTTTAACACCGGTGAGCGCATTAATGAGCGAGGACTTGCCAACATTGGAGCGACCCGCAAAAGCAATCTCAACGCCTTCCATTGGCGGCAATTGATTTAGCTTGGCGACCCCTAATTTAAACTTTGACGGCGCTGAGAACAATCGCCGCCCCGCCAAAAGTTGGTCCTCGTTAAAACGATCCGTCACGGAGCAGGCGTTTTCTTTTTCAAGAACGGTAAGCTGTCTTGAATATTGCCCAAGATGTTAATTTCGGTGCCGTGGCTTTTCATGATGTAAGACTGCTGCAGAATGGAGAGGAAGTTACTCCACGCCCAGTAAATGACCAAGCCCACGGGGAACGTTCCCAGCATGAAAGTGAAAATCACCGGCATCCAGTTAAACATGGAAGCTTGAACGGGATCTGGCGGGGTTGGGTTCAGGCGCATTTGCACCCACATGGTCACACCCATCAACAATGGCCAAACGCCAATCATGAGGAATTGCGGCGGGCTCCACGGAATGATACCGAAGAGATTGAATAATGTCGTTGGGTCTGGCGCTGACAAATCATGGATCCAGCCAAAGAACGGCGCGTGGCGCAATTCAATAGACGTCAAGATCACTTTATAGAGTGAGAAGAAAACTGGGATCTGCACCACTATTGGCAAGCAGCCAGAAAGTGGCGAGACTTTTTCTTTCTTGTATAACTCCATGATGCTTTGCTGTTGTTTAGCGCGGTCATCAGGGAACTGCTTCTTGATGACTTCCATTTCCGGCGCTAGTTTCTTCATCTTGCTCATTGAAGCATAAGACTTATTGGCAAGCGGGAAGACAGCGAGTTTTACCAGAACGGTTACCGCAAGAATTGCGACGCCGAAGTTTCCAACAATGGATTTCACCCATTCCAAGAGATAGAACATTGGCTTGGTCAAAAAGTGGAACCAACCCCAATCGATCATCAAATCAAATTGCTTTATTTTGTATTTTTCACCAACCGCATCAATCGATTTTACGACCTTAGCACCAGCATAAAGTTGGTCTTGATATTGGCCTGTGCCGCCAGCGGGAATAACAATCGCATCTTTAGACAAATAATCGATTTGATAAACTTCACGATCATTTTGCTTCAAGTGTTGAAAAGTTTGGGTGGTCAGTTTGGTTTGATCAGGAATCAAAACCGCTGCCCAATATTTGTCAGTAAAACCAAGCCAGCCGCCAGTTGCGTCTTGCACGGTGGGCTTTGCTTCTCCCGCCAAATCTTTGTAATGAAGCTCGGTCAATTTTTCGTCATGAATGCCGATCATGCCTTCAAAGAAGACCCAGAAGCCGTCGGTCTTTGGGGTGTCTTGGCGTTGAACGCGGGCATAAGGAATAATAGCTACTGGTGTAGCGCTGGCATTTTGGATCGATTGGGTAACTGCAAAAACGTACTCATCATCAATCGAAATTTTCCGAATGAAGTTTAAACCTTCGCCATTATTCCATGTCAGCTCTACGGGCTGACCTAGACCCAGTTTCGCATTGGCGGGTGCCGTCCAAACGGTTTTTGAATCCGGCAGTTTTGTGGTAGCGCCGGTTGCGCCGACAACGCCTTGCTCGACAAAGAACGCATTCTTCGTGCCCGATGGTGAAAGCAAAGTAATCGTTGGACTCGATAGTGAAACGGCCTCGCGGTAATGCTTCAAATGGAGATCATCGAGCTGAGCGCCGGCTAAGTTAATCGATCCTGAAACATCAGGCGTATCAATCAAGACACGTGCCGTTGCATTCAAGGCCGCATCGCGATCCAGCAAAACTGCAGGCGTTGTTGTGCCGGGAACGGTTCCGCCAGTATCCGTAGTTGTGGTTGTCGTCGTGGTTTTAGTGCGCTCTGCCAAAGGACCTGCATAAAAATACTGCCAACCAAAAATAATGGCCATGGACAGAACGATGGCGAGAATGAAGTTCTTGTTATCGTGTTGCATGGTCGTCCTTTTTGGTCTGGTCTTGCAGTTTGAGAACTGCGGCGATGAGGTCGGATTGCAGCATTGCAAAAGGCTTAAGAGCGGTTTTCACGCGCCCGATTAGCACATAGTCGCATTCTTGCTGCATTAATTTTGGTAAGCTCAGCCTGGCCGCCTCGCGCAATCTGCGCTTGATATAGTTTCGCGCGACCGCATTACCAAGTTTTTTCGTGCAAGTGAAACCAATGCGGACAGGTTTACCATCGGCGCGGGAGAGCTTTTGTACGACGACGGTTGGCATAGCCACAGACATGGCTTTAGAAGCGGCAACAAAATCCTGCCTCCGCTTCAGCCTATCCATAACAAATAGTGTGCTTTAAGCCGAAAGCCGGCTGCGGCCCTTGGCGCGGCGGCGACGGATAACATTGCGGCCACCAACAGTTGCCATGCGGCTGCGGAAACCGTGCCGACGCTTGCGGACAATCTTGGATGGTTGGTACGTGCGTTTCACTTTAAGTCTCCGTATCTTTCTGGTTCATCATCGAAATTCGTGCCTTATCAACACGTTACCATCAGATCATGACAGTAAATTCCGAAGCTGAAAATCTCTTACATCGTGGAATTTCGCGGTTTATGGGGTAAAGCTTGGGAAATGTCAACGCAAGCCCGCGCAGGTTCACGCGATTTGCAAAAACAATCACGCCGGACACACGCCGCTTGAACCATTTTCACGAGGCTGTGACATACTCTAGTCAGGTTCGACGTTTTACGCCAATGAGTATTTGCGACACTTGATAAGGAAAACACGTGACCAACAACGCCGTCTCCAGCCTCATAAAACGCTATATCGGCCCTGCTATTATTCTCGGTCTGATGGCGACAGCATATGCGCTTGGCTTCCACAAATACTTGAGCATTGCCCAAATCGCAGAGAATCGCGATCTCCTCAAAACCTTTGTTGCCAATAATTTTTGGACTGCAATTGCTGGCTATATGACGATCTATATTGTGGCCGTTGCGCTGTCTATTCCGGGTGCCAGCATACTTTCTATTTGCGGTAGCTTCTTGTTTGGTTGGTTGATTGGCGGAACAACGACGGTCATCGCTGCAACAATTGGTGCTACCGCGCTTTTCCAAATTGCGCGCAGTTCTTTTGGCGATGTTTTGGCAAAACGTGCTGGTCCATTTTTGGCGAAAATCAACGATGGGTTTTCCGAAGACGCTTTCAGTTACATGTTGTTCTTGCGTTTGGTTCCATTGTTTCCGTTTTGGTTGGTCAACATCGCGCCCGCATTGGCGAAAGTCAAACTCTCAACTTATGTGATCACAACATTCCTCGGCATTATTCCAGGAACTTATGCTTTCGCATTTGTTGGGGCTGGTTTGGACAGCATCATTGATGCTCAAAAACAGGCGCAAGCAACTTGCATTGCGGCCAAAGATTTAGCGTCTTGCCCATTTGAAATTTCAACGTCTTCTTTGATTACACCCCAACTCCTCGTCGCATTTGCGGCTCTCGGCGTAGTGGCGCTCATCCCAGTTGCCCTTAAAAAATGGAAATCAAAATCATGATCTATGACATCGCTGTTATTGGTGGCGGTTCGGCTGGCCTTTCAATTGCTGCTGCTGCTTCGCAATTTGGTTCAAAGGTCATTATGTTTGAAAAAGGCGAAATGGGCGGGGACTGCTTAAACACAGGCTGCGTGCCTTCTAAGGCTCTTCTCGCGGCGGCAAAGCATGCGCAATACACGCGCACTGGAGCAGCATTCGGGGTTTCTGCAGTCGAACCAAAAATCGATTTTGCCAAGGTTATGGCACATGTTCAGAGTGTAATTGCGGCCATCGCACCGCATGATAGCCAGGAACGGTTTGAAGGTCTTGGGGTGACTGTGGTTAGAGCGCCGGTGCGCTTTACGAGTGTGAACACATTGGAAGCCAAGGGTAAAAGCTACACCGCCCGGCGGATTGTGATTGCTACGGGTTCGCGCGCCGGTGTGCCCCCAATTCCGGGCTTGGCCGACGTGCCCTTTATGACCAATGAAACGATCTTTAAAAACCGCATCTTGCCTAAACATTTGATTGTCATCGGTGGCGGTCCTATCGGCATGGAAATGGCGCAAGCACATCGCAGGTTGGGCGCTAAAGTAACGGTACTCGAGGCTTTTGCACCGCTGGCAAAAGACGATCCCGAAATGACGAAAATCGTTTTAGATAATTTAACGGCCGAAGGTATCGATATCAAAGCGGGAGCTGCGATCTCTGCAGTGAGCCATTCGGCAAAAGGCTTTGTGGTTTCATTTAAAGATGGCTCAAAGATTATTGGCTCGCATCTCCTCGTGGCGGCTGGCCGCGTGCCCAATGTTGAAGGGTTACGTTTAGAAGATGCCGGGATCGCATATACCAAACGAGGCATAACAGTGGACGCCGGTTTGCGCAGCTCCAACCCTCGCGTTTACGCAGCGGGCGATGTCGCGGGCGGGCTCCAATTTACCCATGTGGCGGGCTATCATGCAGGCCTCATCATACGTTCTATATTGTTCCGCCTACGGATTAAAAATCGTACCGACATTATTCCTTGGGTGACTTATACAGATCCAGAATTAGCCCATGTAGGCTATGCAGAAGCCGACGCCCGCAAAGCTTTTGGCGATAAGGTTAAAGTTTTGCGCTGGGGTTTCGATCATAATGACCGTGCTCAAGCCGAAGGCAAAACCAAAGGTTTGGTCAAAGTTGTTGTGGGCGCGCGTGGTAAGATTTTAGGTGCAAGTATTGTGGGCACTGGTGCCGGTGAGTTGATCCATCCTTGGGTTTTGGCGATTACCAACGGCCTTAAAGTTTCGGCGTTTGCCAATACAGTAATGCCCTACCCTACAATGGGCGAGGCCAGCAAACGAGCCGCGGTTTCTTATTACGCTGACGTGCCTAAAAATCCGTGGTTGCGAAGGGCCCTAGGTATTCTTAAATCTTTTGGCTAAAGTACTGATATGAAACAAAGCACGAGATCTTTTTCATTCCTGCGCGGACTGTCGGGCAAAGTTTTGGCCTTAACAATTTTGTTTGTGCTGATTGGTGAAGTTCTCATCTTCGTGCCGTCAATTGCTAACTTTCGGGTTCAATGGTTGAAGGGCCGCGTTGCCCAAGCTGAGATCGCCGCCTTGGCCGTTGAAGCATCACCAAACCAAGAATTGAATGAGGAACTTCGCACTGAACTCTTGAAGGGGGCTGGGGTCATTGCCGTATCACTCAAACAAGGCGAAACGCGCCGCCTGATGTTGCGAAATGTTGACGACGCGATGGTGGTCGAAACCTTCGACTTGCGACCGGGCATGTATTTTTTTACGATGGGAGAAGCGTTGCAAACAATGTTCCGCACTGCCGACCGGGTCATTGGCGTAATTGATATTCCACCTAACATGTCAGGTGATTTTATAGAAATCGCTTTGCATGAAAAACCATTGCAATCGGCGATGCGAAGCTACGCCTTAAACATTCTCATTTTATCGATTTTTCTTTCGCTTATTGTGGCTGCAATGATTTTCGCGGCACTCAATTGGGTCTTGGTAAAGCCAATGCAAAAATTAACCGCAAATATGTTGCGGTTTGCTTCGAAGCCAGCGGATCCTTTAAGGATTATTGCTCCCTCCAATCGCCAAGATGAAATTGGCATGGCGGAACGAGAATTGAAATCAATGCAAACGCAATTGGCAACAACTCTTAATCAAAAAAACCACCTTGCTGCATTGGGTCTTGCTGTTAGCAAAGTAAGTCATGATTTGCGCAATATGCTTACCTCGGCGCAATTGATTTCTGATCGGTTGGGCGATGTGAAAGACCCTACTGTGCAGCGGTTTGCCCCAAAATTGATTTTGTCCTTGGACCGCGCAATTGAATTCTTAAGCCAAACTTTAACTTTTGGCCGCGCCCAGGAACTGCCACCAAATCGCGAATACCTGAACGTGAAAGAGCTTGTGATCGATGTTTTAGATACCGCAAGTTTACAGCGATCAGATCGTATTCGTTTGTATTGCGATGTCGCATCAGACATCACGATTGATGCCGATCGCGAGCAGCTTTCGCGGATTCTTACCAATCTGGTGCGCAATGCTTGGCAAGCAATAGAGCAGCAAGATCAAGCCAAAACCTATGATGATATGATAACTATACAAGCGGCACGGCACGGAAGTGTCACCACTGTAACCGTTGTTGACACTGGCCCCGGAATTCCACACGCCATGCGCGACCGCTTATTTGAAGCTTTCCAGACCGCAGCAAAGCCCGGTGGAACGGGACTTGGATTAGCTATAGCTGCAGAGCTTGCCGAAGCGCACGGAGGATCGATTGTGGTTGCAGCAACCGGACCGGATGGCACCGCAATTAGCGTGGATATTCCTGATCGCGTTGCCAATATTGCGCAAAATCGCAGTCGAAAAGTGGTTTAACTTAAAAATAAAACATCTAACACTTGCCTTTCTCAACCTATTCGGTTTAAGGACTGCCCAATCCTCGGAGCGCCCTTAGCTCAGCTGGATAGAGCACCAGACTACGAATCTGGGGGTCAGAGGTTCGAATCCTTTAGGGCGCGCCA
>JAYUOP010000118.1:0-3840 GCA_043760745.1 Hyphomicrobiales bacterium | reverse complement strand
GTTTTCCCATGAAACCAAAGAAGGTTGCCCAGTCCAAATAATCCCAATTCACATGCCGGAAATATTTCATATTGTCCGGCAGCTCATGATACCAGTGGCACCCATTATCGATGTATTGCTGCAACTGATTTGGGTTCACGGCTCCGCGCCCCATGCCCTTACCATCAACCCCACGAAAGCCAGCCAACGGACCCAATCCGGGCGCGCGCTCATGGTTCACAATGTAGTCAGGATAGCCGCCCGGGAAACGTGGGTTGCCATCGGGTTTTGTCATGCCGGGTAATCCCAATCTCGCGCCAAGATCCAGTAGTACCGTTTGGAACGGGCGCACATCGCGATCCGGCTCTACAACGGGTTGGCGGATCGAGTCGGCGGGACCATCGGCCTCTGAAATCGGGCGGTCGAGCATCGAAATACAATCCCAACGCTCAAGATATGTTGTGTCAGGCAAAATAAGATCAGCATACTGAACAGTTTCGGACGCATAGGCATCAGAATAGATAATTTTGGGAATGACGTATTCGCCGGTTTTTTCGTCCTTCGCGGTCAGATATTTCAAGGTATCTGGAATGTTCATAGCCGAGTTCCAGCTCATGTTGGCCATATACATGAAAAGCACGTCGACGTGATAGGGATCACCCTTGGCCGCGTTGGTAATCACCATATGCATGAGGCCATGGGCGGCAATTGGCGCATCCCACGAGTACGCTTTATCAATGCGTTGCGGGTTTCCGTCTTCGCAGAGAAGCAGATCGGCAGGGCCAGTGACAAAACCGAGTGGTGGACCGCCCAATGGTTTTCCGGGCTGGACTTGCGCTGGTTTTCCAGCTGGTTTTACATGTGGCGGAATAGGCTTTGGGAATGGTGGTTTATAGCGAAATCCGCCGGGCACATCGATTGTGCCGAGAATGATTTGCAATAAATGAATAGTGCGGCAGGTTTGAAAACCATTAGCATGAGCCGAAATTCCGCGCATGGCATGCATAGCCACTGGGCGACCAATCATTTTCTCATGGCGGCGACCGGTGTAATCCGTCCACGGAACATCTAACGTAATGGTTTGCTCAAAAGCCACGTGCGCAAGTTCGGCGGCGATGCGCTTGATGGTTTCAGCGCGAACGCCGCAACGCTCGGTGACCGCTTCCGGCGTATAATCATCGCCCAAATAGCGCTCAGCAATCAATTGGAAGCTGGTCACCACTTTACGACCATCACTCAAGGTGTGACGGCCCATTAATTTCCCATGGGCGTCATTTGATGTGGAGGGCATCGGGCCTTCGGTATTTGCGTCCCAAATGAGGGTGGCTCCGGCGGGATTGCGCGCAAAAAGGCCATCATCAGCGCTACCGGGATTTTCAATGATCAACCATGGGGCATTGGTGTAGCGTGTAAGGTATTCGCCATCAATTTTTTGGGCAGCTAAGAGTTCGTGGATCAATGCGCCAACAAATAAACCATCCGTACCCGGACGAATGCTGACCCATTCATCAGCAACAGCTGAGTAACCGGTTTTAATGGGGTTTACGGAAACAATCTTGGCACCCCTGCCCTTTAACTTGCCGAGGCCAGCCTTGATCGGATTTGAAGCGTGATCTTCGGCGACCCCAAAGAGCAGAAAATATTTCGCATATTTCCAATCTGGTTCGCCAAACTCCCAGAACGAGCCACCAAAAGTGTAAAGTCCGGCTGCGGCCATATTGACCGAACAGAAGCCACCGTGGGCTGCATAATTTGGGGTGCCAAATTGTGAAGCCCACCAACCGGTGAGGCCTTGGCTTTGATCACGGCCGGTGAAGAAGGCTAATTTCTTGGGGTCGGTATTTCGCACTTCGGAAAGCCAAAGGGTGGCCGTGCGCAAAGCTTCTTCCCATTCGATTTCGCGGAATTCACCTGATCCCCGCTCGCCAACACGGATCAATGGTTTCGACAAACGGCCCGGTGAATAATGTTGCTTAATACCCGAAGCGCCTTTGCCACAAATCACACCTTTATTGACGGGATGATCGCGATTGCCTTCAATGTATTTAACTGTGCCGTCTTTTAGATAAACTTTAATGCCGCACCGACAGGCGCACATGTAACAGGTCGTGGTTTTCACCTCGTCCCAGGTTTTAATGTTCAGATCGACCGCTGGCTCACTCATGCCACCACACTACTGTGATTTGCACGGCTTCACCATAGCGCCAGTGTAAGCTTATCCGCTAGGCCAGTGAAATTTATGCGTTAGGCTTCCAATTATCCCGCACTGGACCTATGATAGGACCAGAATGATGAAATGAGTGATTATCTTGCGCGACTGGCTGGTCCAAATCCGGAGAACGGAACATACGAGTTTGCAGACGCAGATTCGCGAAGCGTTAGTTTCTGCTATCCTTGATCGCCAATTAGATCGGGAAGAACCTATTCCATCGACGCGCAAAATGGCAAAATCTTTAGGGGTTTCGCGAAATACTGTTGTGCTCGCTTATCAAGGTTTGCTGGATGATGGCTATCTCATGGCGCGGGAACGCTCTGGCTATTATGTCGCCGAAAAAGCGCTTGAACCAATAGCGTTGGCCCGCAAAAAACCGACCGCAAAAAATTTAGAAAAAACCGTGCTGGATTGGGAATCCCGCGTGAAAAAACATCCCGCCGCACAGGAAAACATTAGCAAGCCATTGGATTGGCAGACCTACACTTACCCATTCATTTATGGCCAAGTAGACCACAATCTTTTTCCAATTGCTGAGTGGCGCGATTGTGCGCGGCAGGCTTTGGGAAAGCGCTGGCTGGGATCGTGGACGAATGATACCTGGGCGGCGGACGATCCACTTTTGGTCGAGCAGATTCGCCGCCGGATTTTACCCCGGCGCGGGATTATGGCGAATGACGATGAAATCCTAATTACGTTGGGCGCTCAGAATGCTTTGTATTTGCTTAGTAGTTTGCTCGTCGATGGCACCACAAAAGTTGCCATGGAGGATCCGGGCTATCCTGATATGCGCAATATTTTTCAGTTGCGGACACCACATGTCGCATTGGTTCCCGTTGATGAGAAAGGCATTACACTTTCGGCAGAAGTGGATAATGCGGATATTGTTTTCACCACGCCAAGCCATCAGTTTCCAACGACTGTGACAATGCCACTAGAGCGCCGCATGGCATTACTAAAACGCGCAGCTGCAAAAGATTTTATTGTTATTGAAGATGATTATGAATTTGAGACCAACTATGTGAACGAGCCTTGCCCGGCTTTGAAATCGCTCGATGATGAGGGGCGCGTCATATACATTGGCTCACTTTCGAAAACATTGTTTCCGGGTTTGCGGCTAGGTTTTTTGGTGGCGCCGAAACAATTGGTAGCTGAGGCGCGAGCGCTACGGCGATTGATGGTGCGGCATGCGCCCAACAATAATCAGCGGACAGCAGCATTGTTCTTGTCGCTCGGTCATCATGATACGCTCATTCGCCGTCTGCACCGCGCATACCGAAATCGCTGGGAAATTATGGGGCATGCACTCGAAACACATATGCCAAAATCAACGCGCATTCCAAGTTTTGGCGGCACGAGTTTTTGGGTGGACGGCCCAGCGCGGCTCGATAGCGAAGAATTGGCGCGGGCGGTGGCGGCGAAAGGAATTCTTATTGAACCAGGGCGGATTAATTTCGGCGGCCATGAGCGCCCGCGAAATTATTTCCGGTTGGGGTTTTCGTCCATCGACGATAAGAAAATTGAGCCAGGCATCAAGCTTTTGGCCGAAGCGATTAATGAGCAATTATGACCGCACTAGCAACTGATAGCCGCACTAAATCGATCTTCTATATTCTTGCGGCCATAGGGTTGGCCACCACGCAAGACGC
>JAYUOP010000117.1:0-3848 GCA_043760745.1 Hyphomicrobiales bacterium | reverse complement strand
CGGTGCCTGTGACCATTCATATTCCACTGGCTGAAGTCCCCCGCCAGTTGACAACAGAAATGATCGTTCGGCAAGGCGTTGTGACGGCGACCGCTTTGCAGAAATATTTTGAAGTCGCAAAGCCCCGCATTGCGGTCACTGGGCTTAATCCACATGCGGGCGAAAACGGCACGATTGGTCATGAAGATAAATCGATTGTGGCGCCTGCCATTGCGGCTTTACGCGAGATGGGGATTAATGCTTTCGGGCCCCTGCCTGCGGACACCGCATTTCATAAAGTAGCCCGCGCCAATTATGATGCGATTTTATGCATGTATCATGATCAGGCATTGATCCCGGCGAAAACTTTGGATTTTCATGGCGGGGTTAATGTCACCCTTGGCTTACCCTTCATTCGCACCTCGCCGGACCATGGCACAGCGCTTAACATTGCAGGCTCTGGTACGGCCAATCCCCAGAGCTTGATTGCGGCTTTGCGGCTCGCGCGCAGCATGGCGGCGAATGCGGCGAGTGCAATATGATGGAAGATGGTCTGCCGCCACTTCGCGAAGTCATCGCGACCCATAATCTTGCCGCGAAAAAATCGCTTGGCCAAAATTTTCTCTTTGATTTGAATTTAACGCGGCGGATTGCCCGCGCTGCTGGTCCACTGGAAGGATTTACAATCGTTGAAATTGGCCCTGGCCCCGGAGGATTAACGCGGGCATTGCTGATGGAGGGGGCTTCCAAAGTTATTGCTGTCGAGCGCGATGAACGCACGCTGCCAGCGCTTGCCGAAATCGCAAAGGCTTACCCCGGACGATTGGAAGTAATCTCAGCAGATGCGCTTGACGTTGACTGGCGGGCGATCATCAAGGGGCCTGCCAAAATCGTGGCGAACCTGCCTTATAATGTGGCCACCGCTCTGCTCATCGGTTGGCTAAGCCCGCAGGAATGGCCACCTTGGTTTTCATCGCTCACTTTGATGTTTCAAAAAGAAGTGGCAGTGCGGATCGCCGCGAAAGCGGGCGATGATGCTTATGGGCGCTTATCCATCATCAGCCAGTGGCGCTGCGAGGCGACGCGACTTTTCGATGTCAATAAAAGTGCCTTCACGCCACCGCCAAAGATAACCTCATCTATTGTGCATCTTGTCCCGAGGGCGGTTTGTCTACCGCCATGCAAAGTGGAATTGTTATCGCAAGTCACCGCCGCCGGATTCGGTCAACGCCGGAAGATGTTGCGGTCAAGTTTGAAGTCGGTGTTTGCAAATCCGGAAGCCGTTTTAGAACCTTTAGGAATCGCGCCCACCATGCGTGCAGAAGAACTCAGCATCGCAAAGTTTGCGGAATTGGCGATGGAGTTGGAGAGTTTGTGATTCAATCGCGGGCAACAGTGTTTTTGCTAGGCTTAATTGTATTTGACTCTTTTGCTTACGCCACAGAAGTAAGCGCTCCTGAGCTAATTTTCCCAATCTTACCCAAAAGTGCTACAAATGCGGCAGGTTTTGTACCGCAGGGATGGCGTATTGATCATTTGCGATCAGGCGACTTGAACAAAGACGGTAAAAATGATTTCTTGCTGGTTTTGATTGGGGACGATCCGGCAAAAATTCTAGCGCTCCCCCCAGCGGCGCTGGATTATGCCAACACCAATCCCCGGATGCTCGCTATTTCCTTTGCAAATTCGTTTGGCACTGGATTTGATCTCGTATTGCAAGACCATACGTTCATTCCGCAGACATTAGAAATCGTGTTCGATGACCCTTTGCAAAAAGACGAAACAATCATTCAAAATGGTACACTTTTATTTGGTTTTTTTAGGTTCGGCGGAAGTATTGCACGCTCCAACTTCCGATTTCGCTATCAACAAAACAAATTCGCATTGATTGGCTTTGAAAGCATCAACCATAATCGTTCATCCGGTGCAGATTTGGATAAAAGTGTAAATTATCTTACGCATAAAATCGAAATCACTGAAGGCAATATAGATTCGGACATAACGACCAAGACAACCAAAAAGCTTAAAAATGCGCCTTTGCTAACATTAGAAAAAATCGACGATGCATTAAATTTCAACGTTGAATAGTAGGTTAATGAGCAAACATTTAAAACTGCCGCCAATAGTGTTGGTATTAAAAATACTAACGTAAATATCAGTTTCCCCTTCACAAATCCTTCGTCATTGTCCTAACAAAATCCGTCAGCCCTAATTGCCGGCGTCGTTTCAGGCGTTCGGCTACTAATATCGCTACAACTTTGTTGTGGGCATCTTCGATCACATCATTCACTACGACATAATCATACTCTGGCCAGTGGCTGATTTCGTGGGCGGCTTCGGCCATGCGTTTTGCTACGACGAGGGTTGTATCTTGGGCACGGGAGATGAGCCTTGT
This sequence comes from Hyphomicrobiales bacterium, assembly GCA_043760745.1. Classification (GTDB taxonomy): domain Bacteria; phylum Pseudomonadota; class Alphaproteobacteria; order Rhizobiales; family Aestuariivirgaceae; genus Aestuariivirga. The sequence goes on along the minus strand of JAYUOP010000117.1, from coordinate 1,474 downwards.
GCGAAGTGAGTCGGCGTCGGGCGGTAGGATGAAGACGCGGACGAGATCATCCTCTAAGGCTTGAGCTAATTGTTGGGTGCCTTGCCAGTCAATATCAAACAACACATCGCGGCCAATGGCCAGCGCTTCTTCAACGGGTTTACGCGGTGTGCCATAAAAATTTCCAAAGACTTCCGCCCATTCCAGGAGTTCATTTTGCTTGGTCATTTGAATGAAGCGGTCTTTGGAGACGAAGTGATAATCCGCGCCGTCAATTTCGCCGGGGCGGGGTTTGCGCGTCGTGGCGGAAACCGACATGGTGATGTTATCATCCGCCGCCAGAAGTTTTCGCGATAGCGTGGATTTGCCAGCGCCTGATGGCGACGACATCACGAGGAGCAAGCCCCGCCTTGCGATGTGAATTTGTTTACTCAATGTTTTGCACCTGTTCGCGCATTTGATCGATGGTGGTTTTGAGATCGAGGCCGATAGTGGTCAAGCTTTGATCGAGAGCTTTGGAGCACAGCGTATTGGCTTCGCGGTTAAATTCTTGGGCGAGGAAATCAAATTTGCGGCCAACGGGTTCGACGCTTTCGAGGAGTGCGTTAGCCGCTACGACATGGCCGAAGAGGCGGTCGATCTCTTCTTGGATATCGGCTTTCGTGGCGATAAGAATTGCTTCCTGATGCAGACGATCAGCATCAAAATTGGCGCCGGTTTCCATGAGCCTTGATACTTGCTCGGCCAATCGCGCTTTGATGTTGGCGGGGGAACGGGCGGGGCAATCCTTGGCGGCAACCGTCAATTGCTGAATGCGGATTACTTGCTGGGCTAAGACAACATGCAAGCGCTTGCCCTCGGCGCGGCGGGCCAAGAGCAAGTCGGCGATACATTTTTCTAAACCCAGCAAAACGATATCAGTCCGGGCGGCGATTTCAGCTTCAGTTGGCAATTCGGTTTCAACAGTCAATACGCCGCGCAAACTTAAGAGTTGCTCGACTTGCAATGGCATGCCGGAATGGCGCAGGCGCAGGTCTTCGGCGATGGCCACGATTTGACCCAGAACTTCCGCGTTGACGGCGACTTTTTCGCGGGCGGTGTCGCCAGAAAATGAGAGCGAGACTTGTAAATTACCGCGCTTGAAAATTTCTGATAGTTTTAAGCGGGCGGTGGATTCGAGATGGTCATAGCCTGGCGGAAAACGAAAGCGCAAATCTAGCGCTTTGCCGTTTACGCTTTTGATTTCCCATTGCCATTGAATGCGGTCGGCCACACCTGATGCGCTGGCAAATCCGGTCATGCTGGACAGGGTCATGAGGAAACTTTCAAAAAGAGAATCAATGGAGTTAATCTTAGAGCGACAGATGTTCGATTGAAATCAGAATCCCCTCCACCTGTCATCCCGGCGCAGGCCGGGAGGTGGATTCACATTTGAAGTGCAACAGCTGCTGACAGAGGACTTCTGCCGGAGTTTTATAATTGAGGCATTTTCGCG
>JAYUOP010000116.1:0-9857 GCA_043760745.1 Hyphomicrobiales bacterium | reverse complement strand
TTCGACCGCTGTGTACTTCCTCATGGGGTCACCACCGCAATTTGCGATCCACATGAAATCGCCAATGTACTGGGTAAACCCGGCATTCAGTATTTTCTCGATTGCGCGCAACATACGATTATGGACTTGCGGGTGCAGCTTTCGAGCTGCGTTCCTGCCACCCATATGGAAACAGCTGGTGCCGCCGTAAGCCTTGCCGATCTCAAAGACCTCATGCACCACCCGAAAGTTTTGGGCCTCGCAGAATTCATGAATTTTCCCGGCGTTATTTCAGGTGATGCCGAATGCCTCGCAAAATTGGCTCTCTTTGCCGGGGGCCACATCGATGGTCACGCCCCGCTGGTGCGCGGCAAAAACCTAAATGCCTATTTGGCTTCTGGTATTCGTACCGATCATGAAACCACGACGGCCGAAGAAGCTTTGGAAAAACTCTCCAAAGGCATGCAGATTCTGATCCGAGAAGGCTCCGTCTCAAAAGACCTCCATGCCCTTATTCCAATCATTACTGAAATGCACTCTGCATATATTGCTCTGTGTACTGATGATCGAAACCCCCTCGATATTTCTGAAGAGGGCCATCTCGATTTTATGATCCGAACCGCGATTGCCAATGGCGCATCCCCGCTTGCCATCTACCGCGCCGCCAGCATTTCTGCGGCCCGGATTTTCAGGCTTCATGACCGTGGGTTAGTGGCCCCCGGCTATCGCGCTGATCTCGTGATGATCGATAGTCTTGAAAACTGTAATGTTAGCAATGTGATCTCCGCCGGGCGTTTGGTCACGCAAGAACTGTTCGATGCTTGTAAACCACCCGCCCCCATCGGCCGCGCAAGTGTTAAAATTCGCGAGATTATCAGTAGTAATTTCACTAAATCTGGTTCTGGCAAAAACACGCCCGTCATCGGGGTTATGCCCGGTAAAATCATTACCAATTATCTGCACTATGACTTACCCAGCCAAGGAGGTCACATCACACCTGATCTAAAGGCTGACGTCATCAAAGTTGCGGTTATTGAGCGCCATGGTAAAAATGGCAATATTGCCAACGGCTTTGTCCATGGTTTTGGATTGCAAGATGGCGCTATTGGTTCAACAGTTGGTCACGATAGCCACAACATCTGCATCGTTGGTGTTAGTGAAAATGACATGGCAATTGCCGCCAACCGACTACGTGAAATCGAAGGTGGATTTATTGTCGTGCAGAAGGGAAAAATATTAGCTGAACTTGCTCTCCCCATTGCCGGCTTAATGAGCGATCAATCCTTTGAAACCGTTCGCGGCAAACTGATAAATCTACGCGCCGCCGCCAAATCGCTCGGCACTAAGCTTGCAGAACCATTCTTACAAGTAGCCTTCCTCCCTTTACCCGTCATCCCACATCTTAAAATCAGTGACCGTGGAATGATTGACGTTGATAAATTTCACCTGCTGGAAACCAATAATCAGTCGTGACACGCAAGTTCTATTCAGGCAAACTCCATACCATTATGGGGAAACTGACCACACATATTTTAGACACGGAACGGGGTAAACCCGCTGCTGGAATGAAGATTGAGCTTTGGCGCGTAGATGAAAGTCCTTCTCTTTTGACAACGCGCATTACAAACAGTGATGGCCGGGTAGATTCTCCAATACTAAGTGAAACCAGTTTCACAATTGGCACTTACGAGTTACGTTTTTTTGCTGGTGATTATTTACGCACCCAGAATGCTGATCTACCTGAACCACTTTTCCTCGACATTATCCCTATTCGCTTCGGCATCGCAAATTCTGATCAGCATTACCATGTGCCCTTGTTGCTGAGTGCCCACAGCTATTCAACCTATCGCGGCAGTTAAGTATCGTGACCCGCGATCACATCTCATTCTTGCGCAAGGGCCAATTGGTGCATTACCAAGGGTCCGACCCCATGCGCACGGTCCTTGATTATTTGCGTCTCGAAGAAAAGTCACGCGGCACCAAAGAAGGGTGCAATGAAGGTGATTGCGGCGCTTGCACTGTGGCTATCGGAACCGCGCGCGCTGGCGAAATACATTACGAGCCCGCCAATGCGTGCATCGTTCTAATGGGCCATCTTCACGGTAAAGAACTCGTCACCGTTGATGACCTTGCCCAGAGCGACGTTTTACATCCCGTTCAACAAGCCCTCGTTGACGAACATGGCTCGCAATGTGGCTTCTGTACGCCGGGATTTGTCATGGCGCTGTTCACGCTTTATCACCAAGGCAAAGCACCATGCCGCCAGGAAATCGTTGATCATATCGCTGGAAATCTCTGCCGCTGCACCGGCTATCGCCCCATTATTGATGCCGCGAAAAAATCTGTTCTTGGTCCAGCGAGCGATCTTTGGGCACAAAACGCAAAAGCTACGGCAGCTCTTCTGGCCACCATCGGCAGCGAAGTATTTGTTGGTGATCAAGATTGCTTCACTGCTGTCCCGGCTTCTAGCGCCAGCTTGCTCAATCTCGTAAATGATCATCCGACCGCGACAATCGTAGCAGGTGCCACCGATGTTGGTTTGTGGATCACCAAACAGATGCGATCCTTACCAAAAATAATTTACATTGGCGGGGTCAAAGAGCTCCAAGCCATCGTCGAAACTGAGTCCGAATTGCGCATCGGTGCTGCAGTGACTTACGCTGCCGCCGAGCGCCACCTTGCAAAGCTACATCTCGATCTCGGCAAGATATTGATCCGCATTGGATCAACCCAAGTTCGCACTTCTGGCACAATCGGCGGCAACATCGCCAATGGTTCTCCTATTGGTGATATGCCACCCATGTTAATCGCTCTTGGCGCTACATTACATTTGCGCTCAAAATCCAATCAACGCGCGTTGCCGTTAGAAAACTACTTCGTCGCTTATGGCAAACAGGATCGCTTACCCGGCGAGATCGTCTGGCAAATCGATATTCCGAAACTGAGCCCGCAAGAAACCTTCCACGCCTTCAAAATTTCAAAACGTCAGGATCAGGATATTTCCGCCTGCCTCGGCGCATTCAAATTCACCGCGCAAAACAACAAAATCATAACTTCCAGAATTGCCTTTGGTGGCATGGCTGCAACGCCGAAACGCGCCAGTTTGACGGAAGCAGCGCTCACCAAAATCGATCTTAATAACGACCAAACGTGGAATGCGGCTTACAAAGCTCTAGGCGACGATTTTGCGCCAATTTCAGACATGCGCGCCTCAGCCAGTTACCGCATGGAAGTTGCCCAATCCATGTTGCAAAAAGCTTTAAGCGCAGCATCCGGACAAGGTGTTGAAACGCTCAGTTTGTTCGGCAGAAAAGCGGAGGTTGCTTAATGGCCGCCGTTAATCCAAATCATGTTGGAAAGCCACTGGTCCATGACAGTGCAGCGCTTCATGTTCAGGGCAGCGCCCATTACATTGATGACCTGCGTGAGCCCGAAGGTTTAGTGCACGTTGTTCCCGGCTTTGCAAAATCAGGCACGCATGGTGAAATAAAATCCATTGACCTCAGCGCCGTCGAAGCTTTCCCGGGCGTGATTGCGGTGCTGACTGCCAAAGATATCCCCGGCATAAATGATTGCAGTCCAAACGCGGGCGATGACCCGATATTTGCGGATGGCAAAATCTTGTTTCATGGCCAAGTGGTTTTCGCTGTCGTGGCCAAAACCAGAGAAGCCGCCCGCCGCGCCGCCCGTTTAGCGAAGATTGAAATTGCTATTGATCCCGCTGCAATCTCAACCGCTGACGCTGTCGCCATGGCAACCCCTGATCTCTTCCCACCGTACGAATTCAAACGTGGCAATGTAAGTTCTGCTCTTGCCTCTGCGCCACACAAAATCACTGAAGACTTTTTGATCGGTGGCCAAGAGCATTTTTATCTCGAAGGCCAGATCAGCTTGGCCATTCCCGAAGATGACGGCGGCATGTTGATCCGGTCTTCGACGCAGCATCCAACCGAAATTCAACATTGCATCGCTAAAATGCTTGGCCTCCATGATGCAAAAATCACCTGCGAATGCCGGCGGATGGGTGGCGCATTTGGCGGCAAAGAAAGCCAAGCCGCGCAATGGGCCTGCCTTGCCGCATTAGCCGCACATGTCACAGGCCATCCAGCCAAATGCCGCCTCGACCGCGATGATGATATGATCATGACCGGAAAGCGTCATGACTTTCATGTGAGCTATCAGGCAGGCTTTGATGCCAGCGGAAAAATCAGCGCCGTTGATGTAAAGTTTTTGGGCCGCTGTGGATATTCCGCTGATCTCAGCATGGCGATTAACGACCGCGCCATGTTCCATGCCGACAATGCCTATTATTATCCCGCCTTGCGCATTCACTCCCGCAGGCTCCGCACCAACACAGTTTCGAATACGGCATTTCGTGGCTTTGGCGGCCCACAAGGCATGGTCTTTGCCGAGCGTATGTTAGACTCAATCGCCATCACCACCGGTCTTGACCCGCTCGATGTGCGCCTTGCCAATCTTTACACGCCAGAACAAAATCTGACGCCCTATGGCATGCCGGTAACCGACCACATCGCGGCAAATCTGATCGCAGAATTAGAACGCACCTCAGATTACCGCGCGCGCCGTAAAGCCGTCACCACATTCAATGCCGAAAACCAATTCCTGAAAAAAGGCTTAGCCCTTACACCCGTAAAATTCGGTATCTCATTTACCCTCACACATCTCAATCAAGCGGGCGCCTTGGTCCACATCTATACCGATGGTTCGGTTCACCTGAACCACGGTGGCACCGAGATGGGTCAAGGGCTATACATTAAAATGGCGCAAGTCCTCGCTGATGAATTTGCCATTCCAATTGCGCGGGTTCGTATCACGCCAACCACCACTGGCAAAGTACCAAATACCTCGCCAACTGCCGCTTCTTCCGGTTCCGATCTCAACGGCATGGCCGTGCGCAATGCCGCACTTACAATCAAAGATCGTCTCGTGGCTTTCGCCGCTGAACATTGGCAGGTCGCGGCCAGCGAAGTATACTTTAGAAATGACCACGTGCAAGTTGGCGACACCAAATTGCCGTTCAAAGATTTCATCAAGCAAGCCTATCAAGCCCGCATTTCACTTTCGTCCACGGGTTATTATGCCACCCCCGAAATCGCTTGGGATCGCGCGAAAGCCAAAGGTCGTCCGTTCTATTACTTCAGCTATGGTGCCGCCTGCACTGAAGTCACCATTGATACGATGACGGGCGAAATGCGAACTGACCGCGTAGATATCCTGCATGACGTTGGACATTCCTTGAACCCCGCTATTGATATCGGTCAAATCGAGGGTGGCTTCGTTCAAGGCTTAGGCTGGCTCACCACCGAAGAACTGGTTTTTGATGCCGCCGGGAAACTGCAAACCCATGCACCATCGACCTATAAGATCCCTTGCGCGTCTGATGTGCCAGAGGATTTCCGCGTGGCTCTTTATAGTTCAAGCGGCAATCAAGAACCAACAATTTACCGCTCAAAGGCTGTCGGTGAACCACCCCTTATGCTGGCGATTTCTGTGTGGTCCGCAATTTTCCATGCCATCGCAAGTCTGGCGCCCGGCAAAATTCCAGCATTGCAAGCCCCCGCTACGCCTGAGGCTATTCTGCGCGCTGTCAGAGGCATGAGCCGATGAACTGCTGGTCTCTTATTTTAACCGCCGTCGAAACCCATGGTACTTGTGCCATGGTATCCGTTGTTGATACCAAAGGCTCAACCCCGCGCGAAGTGGGTGCGCGCATGATTGTAACTCTGGAAGGTTTTCACGGCACAATTGGTGGTGGCGCGTTGGAATGGCACGCCATGGCCAAAGCCCAAAGCTTGCTTGGACGCGGCGCTGTTAGTAAACTTTCTTCGCACGCTTTAGGCCCAGAGCTTGGCCAATGCTGCGGCGGCCGAATGCAATTATTGACCGAGTCTTTTGATCACACGTCACTTGCCAATTTACACGCACTTGCCGAACGCGAGCGCAGAGGTTCCTTCACCATTCAAAATCGCAATCCTGCCATTGCCTTTACCGAAACTTTCGGCGCGGCCCAGCGCGAGCTATTTCTCTTCGGCGCTGGTCACGTCGGTCGCGCAATCGTATTGGCCTTAGTGCCACTGCCTTTTGCCATTCACTGGATTGACCCGAGGCCAAATGCTTTCCCCACAGCCACACCTTTGAACGTATCAACCATCTGTCCACCAGACCCCATTGCTTGTCTGGCCGAAGCCAAGCCAAATAGTTTTAGCGTCATTCTCACCCATTCGCATGCGCTTGATCTTAGCCTTACAGATGCAAGCTTACGCAATCCAAATATTATTGAAACTGGCCTCATTGGCAGCGCCACCAAACGCGCGCGGTTTGTAAATCGCCTGCAAGAAATGCACGTTGACTCTAATCTAATTACCGAACTGATTTGCCCAATTGGCATCCCCGGAATTACGTCTAAAGAGCCAGCTATGATTGCTGCAAGTGTTGCGGCGCAATTGCTCTTGCTCGATCAAAAACATCAAACGGCTCTCCAATCGATCACGCCATTTTCGGCGGTGAAGGAAAACCGCGCATGAGCCAATCACAAACTCTCCTTGCCGCTAGCAATATCAGCAAAAACTTTGGCACACTGCGCGCCAATGATAGCATTGACCTCGTCGTCAAGTCTGGCGAAATTCATGCCCTGCTTGGTGAAAATGGAGCGGGTAAATCAACCCTTGTCAAAATGATCTACGGCGCATTGCAACCCACGTCAGGCACCATGCAATGGCTTGGCAAAACCATCACTATAAGAAGCCCAAACGCCGCTCGAAATCTGGGCATTGGCATGGTGTTCCAACATTTCTCATTATTTGAAGCCCTAAGCGTGGTGGAGAATATCTCCCTTGCCTTACCCGGCGTCTTTGATATTTCGGCATTGGCCGAGAAAGTATCAAAGGTTTCGCAAAACTATGGCTTGCCTCTTAACCCCTTTGCCACGGTGGCTGATTTGTCGGTAGGTGAGCGTCAACGTCTTGAGATTGTGCGCTGTCTTTTACAAGAACCAAAACTACTCATCCTTGATGAGCCAACTGCGGTCTTGACGCCGCAAGAAGCGGACCAACTCTTCATTACGCTGAAGCGGCTAAGCTCTGAAGGCTGCGCAATACTTTACATTTCCCATCGTCTTGTGGAAGTAAAGCGCCTTTGCCATACTGCAACTATTTTGCGCCACGGCAAAGTCGTAGCCACTTGCAATCCTGCCAATGAAACCGCCGCCAGTCTTGCCCGCAATATGGTAGGCGCTGACGTGCACCACGTTGAGGCCTCAATAAACAATAGCTTGGGTCCAGTTCGCTTGACAATAATTGATGCTAGTCTCGCCGCTGACGGCCCTTTTGGCGTTGCACTTCAAGACATTAATCTTGCAGTGCGCGGCGGCGAAGTTGTGGCCATTGCGGGGGTGGCTGGGAATGGCCAATCCGAACTCTTTGACGCAATCTCGGGCGAGCGCGCTTTGGCTATCCCTAATAGCATCATTTTTGATGGCATAGATTGCAGCACGGAAACCATTACCGAACGCCGCGCGCGTGGTGCTGCTTTTGTACCTGAAGAGCGACTTGGTCATGGCGCAGTGCCAACACTTAATTTATCGAGCAACGTAATCTTAACACGCTATGCTGACGAAGTGGCACTTGCTGATCATGGCATCATCAACCACCAAGGAGCGGCAAAAATTTCGGCGCGTATTGTTAAAAATTACGATGTTCGCAAAAATAAAATCGATCCAGAAGCCCGCACACTTTCTGGCGGAAATTTGCAGAAATTCATCATGGGCCGTGAACTCGATCGCGCACCCAAAATCATAATCGTCAATCAGCCGACCTGGGGCGTTGATGCCGGTGCAGCTGCCACCATCCGCCAAGCATTAAGCGACCTCGCTCGCAGCGGCTCTGCTGTTGTTGTTATCAGTCAGGATCTCGATGAGATATTTGAAATTGCCGACCGCATTGCAGTTCTTTCGCGCGGACAATTGTCAGAAGCATTTCCTGCGTCCTCTATGACATCAGAGAAAATTGGCCTCTTGATGGCTGGCGCTCATGAGATGATAAAATAACATGAGTAGCTTTTCCGCCGATTGGCTAAACTTACTCTTCCGCTGGGCCCATCTACTCGCTGGCATCGCTTGGATCGGAACATCATTTTATTTTGTCGCTCTTGATTTTTCACTACGGAAAAATCCCACTTTGCCGGAAGGTGTGGCAGGTGAAACCTGGCAAGTGCACGGCGGTGGATTCTACAATATTCGTAAATATCTTGTGGCCCCCCAAAGTCTGCCTGCTGATCTCATTTGGTTCAAGTGGGAAGCATATCTTACGTGGGTTACCGGCTTCTTGCTGCTCATCGCGCAATATTACGTGCACGCCAGCACCATGCTCATTGATCCCCAAATCTATGACATTTCGCCATTCCAAGCGATTAGTATTTCGGTTCTGTCTCTCGCCTGCGGCTGGATAATTTACGACCAGTTCTGCCGCTGGTTTGCAATTGCCAATCCAAAACTATTGATCGCCTTGCTGGCGGCACTCGTACTCACGGCTGCTTATGGATACACCAATATTTTTTCGGGGCGTGGCGCATTCATTCATATCGGCGCTTTGATTGGCACATTTATGGCCGCCAACGTGTTTCTGGTCATCATTCCCAATCAGCGCAAAATAACCGCAGCTTTGTTGCGCGGTGATATGCCAGATGCCAAATTTGGCGCGATGGGAAAACAACGCTCATTGCATAATACTTATCTCACACTCCCCGTGCTCTTCACCATGATCAGTAATCATTTTGCAATCGTCACCGATCATTCTTACGCATGGGTCATCGCCGCACTGATCATGGTCAGTGGCGTTGCTCTTCGCCACGTTTTACTCCGCCATGAAGTTGGAGATCCTTTGCCAAAATTGGCCCCGTCGATGTTAGTTTTTTTCGCAAGCATTGCGGCTGCTTTTATGATCTCAGGTCCCTACTATGCGGATTGGCTTAACCTACTGATCCGCTGGGGCCACCTCATCGCTGGGATCGCGTGGATTGGTACATCAATCTACTTCATCGCTCTGGATTTTGGTTTGCACAAATCAGCAACACTTCCGAAGGGCGTGAGCGGCGAAGCTTGGCAAGTGCATGGCGGTGGTTTTTATCATGTCGAAAAATATCTTACCGCCCCTGAAACGCTGCCGAAAGATTTGGTTTGGTTCAAATGGGAAGCTTACCTTACTTGGGTTACAGGTTTTGCCTTGCTGGTGCTGCTCTACTACGTGCAAGCCAGTACTTACCTCATTGACCCCGCCGTTTGGGATGCTACACCCTTTGAGGCTATTGGTGTATCTCTCGCTTCACTTTTCATGGGTTGGATAATCTATAGTTTGCTTTGTCGAGCGCTGGTGGGCCAGAAAACGACCACCCTTGCAGTCAGCCTTTTCATTTTGATCATTCTTGCAGCATATTTTTACAGTCAGGTTTTCTCTGGCCGCGGCGCATTCATCCATGTCGGCGCTTTGATCGGCACCATTATGGCGGCCAATGTATTCATGGTCATCATCCCTAATCAGAAAAAAATCACCGCCGCACTGCTGGCAAATAAAACACCTGAGCTAAATCTGGGCCGCATTTCCAAGCAGCGCTCATTGCATAATACCTATCTGACATTGCCTGCCCTGCTACTCATGATCTCGCATCATTATCCGATGATCATTGGCAGTGCGTATGCTTGGGCGCTGGTCGGCGGTATCGTCGTTGCTGGCGCTATCGCCCGCCACATTATGCTCCGCACCGAGATTGGTCTTGACCGCGAAGATGCTGTCTGGGCCATCCCAGCCATTGCTGGGGCACTGATGCTGATGTTGGTTTTAACTCAACCTGCAAAAGTGCAAGCC
>JAYUOP010000115.1:0-9858 GCA_043760745.1 Hyphomicrobiales bacterium | reverse complement strand
TTGATGGGCGGCCAACGCAGGTCCAGTGCAATGCGTAATTGGCGCGGCCCAATTCTTTTTCGTATAAGCACCAGGTTAAAGTATCGAGGCCAGCGCCGCCGCCTTCCGCTGGAATATTAGCCGCGTAAAGCCCTGCTGCTATCGCTTTAGCTTTAATCTCATCGCGAAGTTCGGGCCGCAATACGCCTGTTTCCTCCACCTCTTTTTCATGCGGATAAAGTTCATTGGCAACGAAATCTTTCGTTGTCTTGATGATCATCTGTTGTTCGTCAGAAAGGGAGAAATCCATAAATTTACCTAATGTGAAAAGTTTCCATGTGGCCGTCGATGGCAATTTGTTCGCCATTGATCATTTTGGCGCGCGGCGATGCGAGGAAGAGGCACAGATCAGCTATTTCCTCGGCTTCTACAAAGCGCGAAATGGATTGACTGTGGACGTTTTCTTTGGCGACGACGGCAAAATCTACACCGCGCAAATCGGCCTCGGCCTGGATGACGCGGTTAATGCGGTCGCCGCGCACTGAGCCTGGACAGATGGCATTGCATCGGACGTTATAAGGGCCAAGCTCTATCGCTAATGATTTTGTCAGGCCAATCACGGCCCATTTGGCGGCGGCGTAAGGTGTGCGATTGCCAAAGCCGAACAGGCCAGCATTTGAGGATAAATTAATAATCGAACCTTTGCCTTGTGCCTTCATCACGGGTGCCGCACGTCTGGCACAAAGGAACTGCGAGTCGAGACAGATTGCTATGCATTCGCGCCATTCAGCAAATTCGATATCGTCGATTTGAGCGGTTGGGCCTTTAATTCCGGCGTTGTTTACGAGCACATCAAGCCCGCCCAAATCTTCGAGCGCTTCATCAAACCATGCATCAACCTCGTCTTCGTTGGCGACGTTCACATGGGTTGCTGCGATTTCAGGAAACTCATCGCGGAAAGCTTCAAGGGCCTGCTCATTGACATCACAAATGTGGACTTTTGCGCCATCATCGTAAAAAGCTTTGGCAATAGCGCGGCCTATTCCAGAGGCGGCCGCTGTGATCATGACGCGTTGGGGCATTTTGGTTTGTCTCCTTACTTAGCCTTCTCCCCTTGTGGGAGAAGGTGGCGCGAAGCGACGGAAGAGGGGGGCTTGCTGACACAAACCCCTCTGCCGCCCGTTGGGCACCCTCTCCCACAGGGGGAGAGGGACTTGAATTTAAAACTTCCTCTTAACTTGCATCACACTGCCTAATTCTTTTGGTTTCGGCAAATTTTTATGCGCGTTCCAAATTGCGGAAAGGGCGGTGTAAATTTCAGGCATCATGGCGCAGACTTTGCTGTCGTTTTGATTGACGTGGAGCAGCATGATTTCTTGGGTCGCAGCAGGGGTATTACTTGCCGTGCTGATGAGACGTTGGAAAATATGGACGCGCTTTTCATCGAGACCAACGATTTGGGTTTCGATGTGCAGGGCTTCGCCCAGTTTCATTTCGGCTTGGTAATTGATGTGCATTTCGGCGGTGAAAAACGTGTTGCCGGTGGCGCGATAATCATCGTTCACGCCGAGGTAAAGGAAGAAAGCTTCGAGACCATCGCCGAAAGGAACGGGGTAGGCAACGTCGGTCATATGGCCATTGTAATCAAGCCAAGTGGCTTGAACTGTGTTGTGGTGTAATGTGACTGGGCCTGAAATCGCGTCCGATTTATCCCAGGTTTTCATCGCTTTGATTTGTTTTGCGTGTTCACGGGCGAGAATGTTTCCGGAGGCGATATTATGCTTTTTGAAGAGTTGCATCATATCGACTAAGATGTCGTTTCGTTTGGCTTCGATCTCGGCCACGGTTTGCCCTGCGGTTTGCGCTTCGCAACCTTCTACGAGCCTCGTTTCCAGAGCGTCATTCCATTTCGGGAATTTCAAATCCGTCCACGGTAATTCTAGTGTGGGATCAAACTGCGAGATAAAATGGCGCATACCGCCGGGGCCGCCTGCGACATGATAAGTCAAGAATGAACCCATAAAGGCCCAGCGCATACCGGCAGAATAGATAATAGAATCATCGATGTCCTGCGTGGAGCCAATGTCTTTGTTGAGGATATGCAGTGCCTCGCGCCATAGAGCCTCTTGTAGGCGGTCGCAGATGTAACCTTCGATTTCTTTTTTCAGGCGCAAGACCTGCATCCCGATGGCTTCGAAATAGATGCCTGCGCGGTCCATAGCATCGACGCTGGTTTTTTCACCGGGCACGGTTTCAACGAGTGGCAAGAGATAAACCGGGTTAAAAGGGTGACCAATGATGACGCGTTCTGGATGGCTACATTGCGATTGTAAAACTGTGGGAAGAAAGCCGGACGAGGAAGATGAAATAATTACGTGCGGAGCCGCGTGGGCGTCAATATCGCGGAATAGCTTTACTTTGAGGTCTTCGCGCTCGGTCGCTGCTTCATGAATGAAGTCAGCTTTGGTTGCCATCTCTCTGAGATCAGTGGTGAAAGTGAGTTTTCCTGGGGCTCCGACTTTGCCTAAAAGCTTGGTCATGGATGGCCAAGCGACGTCGATTGCGGCGCGAAGTTTTGGTTCCGCTGAGGCTTGCACATCATAAGCAATGACATCAAAGCCCCGAATGAGAAGACGTGCCGCCCAGCCAGCGCCAATCAGGCCCGTTCCGGCAATGCCAACAGTTTTAATTGCGGTCATTTTAGCTCCGTGGCTTTAATTTCAAAATTGCCCGGGCTTCATCGGGGGTTGCAATTCCGGTTCCGATGAGTTTGATCATGTTTACCGCTTTTTCAACCAACGTGCCATTGCTGGCATAAACGCCTTTTTCGAGCCAAATATTATCTTCCAAACCAACGCGAACATGACCGCCGAGAAGGACCGCTTGCGCTACCGCTGGGAATTCATTGCGGCCAATACCAAACGCCGCCCAAATGGCATCCTTTGGCAGTTGGGATTTCTGGTAGGCCATGGTTTCGGTGCTGAAAGGTGCTCCCCAAGGAATGCCGAGGCAGAGTTGATAAAGCGGCGGACCATCGATCAGCCCTTCGGCATAAAGCTGGTTTGCGAACCACAGGTTTCCGCTATCAAAAATTTCCATTTCAGGCTTGACGCCGTATGACTGGATCAGCCGCGCTTGTTCGCGAAGTTGGGTTGGCGTTTGCACCATGATTGAATTGCCATCGCCAAAGTTGAGCGAGCCGCAATCCAATGTGCAGATTTCCGGACGAAGTTCTGCAACATGCAATAAGCGCTCAAGCGGGCCAACACAGTCGGTTCCGGGGCCAAAATCGAGTGGCTTTTCGCCAGCGCCAAATTCAAGATCGCCACCCATGCCAGCAGTGAGGTTGATAATGACATTGGTATTCTTTGCCGTGATCCGCTCAACGACCTCACGGTATAGGTTGACATTGCGCGTGCCTTTGCCCGTTTTGAGATTGCGCACATGGCAATGGACGATTGCAGCACCCGCAGAAGCTGCTTCTAACGCAGAATTAGCAATTTGTTCTGGTGTTACCGGAATGGCGGGATGTTTGCCGACAGTGTCTCCAGAGCCAGTGACTGCGCAAGTGATAATGACTTTTGATTGCATCTGATTTTCTCCCGAATTTTTCTGGAGTGTAGAATGCCAAATGTCAAAGTGGTAGCTAATTTCGGCATTTATTTACGCAAGCGCGGCAATTATTTAATGTGGATAAAGGTGTTGCAATTGTCTTGATTTGTAGCTCAAAATAAAATTTGGCGATTTGGGGCAAGTTATGGACGCGGCAACTTCTATTTTGGTGGCAAGTTTGGCAACAGCAGTTGCGATGCCGAATGTTGCGCCGCCGCCTGCTTCGCAGAACTGGTGTAAGGTTGGCTATACGGTTATGATCCCGGATGGTCGCGAGGGACCAGTGACGTCTACTGACGGCGATATTTGTCGGGTCTTGGTTTATGGCGAAGGATATGTGTCGCTTTGGGCTTATTATCTTGTTGAGCCCGTGTATCCCCAAGATTTACCTTACCGTGCATTTGGTCATTGATTGCAGCTGTAGGCGCAAATCAAAATATATGTTAGAATATGGTTCGGGGCGTCAAGATCTATCGAGGAAACGAAGATGAAATTTCCAATCGCTGCATTGCTCGCAAGTTTCACAATGTTCATGAGTTTGTCCTCAGCTTCTGCTGAAATCAAACAGTACTTCAAGCCTAAAATTGACGGTTACCGTCTAGATTGGTGTTACAAGTGGGGCATTCAATGCGGGGAAGCCGCCGCCGATCGGTTTTGTAAATCAAGAGGTTTTGAACAGTCGGTCAATTTTTCCATTGCCGAAGATATTGGTGGTTCTACCCCAACAAAGGTGTTGGGGACTGGGCAAGTTTGTGAAGATCCGTCATGTGATGGATTTGCCAAGATCACCTGTGAACGTGAAGACGAAGATGATTTTGAAGAAGAAGTTGAAACCAAGTTCTTTAAAAAACCGCTGACGGGCGGCATTCAAGTGAATATTTGCTTTGCCAAGGGTGTGCAGTGCGGTGGTAATGCTGCGGCCAAGAAATTCTGCAATATCAATGGTTTTGCTAAGGCAATCTCATTTGGTCAGTCGCAACCTTTTACACCGCTCATTCCAACCCGTTACATTAGCAATGGCAAAGTCTGCAAAGAGTTGTTTTGTATTGGCTTGAAGAATGTGACCTGTTCGGACTGAAGATAGTTACCTTATCCGCCCGATTGCCAAGTCTTAATGGCTTCAATCGGGTGGATGAGCATGATGATGTTTAGCGTAAGATTATCGCGGATCATGTAACCGGTGAATAACTCGAAGATTACGGCGATTACTAATGTAATACGCCACGGCAATTTGGCGGCAATGAAGAAGCCTGCACACATGGCCAATAGATCGCAAACAGAATTTAAGACGCTATCGCCAAAGTAATCCAAGGCAATCGTCGCTTCACGATAACGATTGATGATGAAGTCGGTGTTCTCAAAGATTTCCCAAGCACCTTCAATGACCAAAGCAATGGCAAGTCGAAGCGCCAATGGCCAGCGCCGACCAATAAGCCAAGTTAGTCCAAAAAATAGAAATCCGTGGATGATATGGGATGGTGTGTACCAGTCCATAATGTGTTGGGAGTTTTCGGAGCTTACGACGACACCATGCCAGAATTTGATGTAACCACATTTGCAAATGGGTTCGCGGCCCATGGCGAGAAGTATGACTGCAGTCGTAAAAATAAGGGCACCGGCGACAACAGTTGGGTGAGACAAGCGAGAGGCAAATGATTTGTTCATCGCGCCAGAATAAATCTAAAAGCCGATTCTCGTCGAATGGTTTTTACGCGTCAACGCCTGGAATTTCGAGAACGGTGCATGCCGCGATTTTCCATATGCCATCAGGTTGTTTTTCCATTGCATAAAGCGCTTCATAGCGTTTCCCGTCGGGACCAACAAGGGTTACGCGCTGAGTTGCACGGCCGAAGTTGTCTTGAAAAACCTCACCAAAATCAAGGGACTTGGCGCGGTACACTTGCGGATAACCTTGTTTCACCATAGCGATGAAAATTTCTTTGGTAGGGAAGTATTTTTTGACCAGAGGAGCGGCAAAACTATACGCCTTGGTGCCATCGTCATTGTTAAATGCGGCGACTTGGTTGCTGATGATATCTTGGAACAAGATTTTATCACTTGCTTCATCCGCAAATGCTGTTGCTGTGCAGCATAAGTAAAGTGAAACTAGGAAGGCTGTTAGAATGCGGGCCATATTCATCACCTCATGTTTTGTTTCAGTTTCTACGCCTAAAATTTACCACTGGATCAGAGTGCAATGCACAATCGAATTATGCCAGAAATTGCGAACCTACACCATGGTAGCACTTGACGAAAATCACGACTGAGTGAAGTATGGTCATTGTACGACAAATAGAAAAGTTGCGATGCAATCTCTCGTTTGGATGAACCAAATCCCAAATGAGACGCTAAGCGCTGCGATCTGGGAGAATAGTTTGATGACGGCAATATCAATGAAGGTAAATGGCAAAGCGGTGTGTGGCGAAGTTGAAAGCCGCACACTTTTGGTTGAGTTTATTCGTGAAAATCTCGGATTGTCTGGAACGCATGTCGGATGCGACACCAGCCAATGCGGCGCATGCGTCGTGCATGTAAATGGCAAGGCTATTAAGTCCTGCACAGCACTTGCCGTTTCTTGCGAAGGCGCTGACATTGTAACCATCGAAGGTTTGGCAAAGAATGGCACATTGCATCCGATGCAAGAGGCATTCCGCGAGCATCATGGTTTGCAATGCGGATATTGCACCCCGGGCATGATTATGTCGTCGATCGATATGGTAAAACGCAAGGGCAAGAAGCTTAGCGAAGAAACCATCCGCGAAGAACTCGAAGGAAATATTTGCCGGTGCACCGGATATCATAACATCGTCAAAGCCGTGCAAGCCGGCGCAGAGAATATGTAAGGGAGGCATTTGAACATGGCTGGAACTGGTATTGGCGCAAGCGTCAAACGCAAAGAAGATTTGAGATTTATTACAGGCAAAGGTCAGTATACTGACGACATCAACCTGAAAGACCAAACTTACGCTTATTTTGTGCGTAGTCCGCATGCGCATGCCACGATTAAATCGATCAACACGGCCAAGGCGAAGAAAATGCCGGGCGTGGTTGGCGTCTTTGTCGGTGATGATGTTGCGGCTGATAAAATTGGCGGCTTGATTTGCGGTTGGACGATCCACTCAAAAGACGGTTCGCCGATGAAAGCTGGCGGTCACCCGATTTTGGCCATGGGCAAAGTGCGCTATGTAGGCGATCATGTTGCCGTCGTTGTTGCTGAGACCAAGGAGCAAGCGAAAGCTGCTGCTGCTGCTGTTGTGGTTTCTTATGGTGTATTGCCGCATAACGTAGATGCTGCGAAAGCGATGACATCCAAGGCGCAAGTTCATGATGTGGCGTCCGATAACCGGGTGTTTAACTGGAGTCTAGGTGATGAAGCAGCAACGAAAGCTGCCTTCAAATCTGCTGCTCATATCACCAAGCTTGATCTCATCAACAACCGCCTTATTCCAAATGCCATGGAACCGCGCGCTGCGATTGGGTCTTATGATACGGGTACCGAAAGCTATACACTTTATACCACCAGCCAAAACCCGCATGTTGCACGGTTGGTAATTTCGGCATTCCACGGACTAGCTCCTGAGCATAAGCTTCGGGTGATTGCGCCAGATGTTGGTGGTGGATTTGGCTCGAAGATATTTATTTATGCCGAAGAGGTTGTTTGTGTTTGGGCTTCCAAGCATGTTGGTGGTCGGCCAATTAAATGGACTGGCGAACGCACTGAAGCCTTTTTGGCGGATGCGCATGGTCGGGACCATGTAACCCATGCTGAAATGGCAATTGATGCGCATGGCAAGATCACCGGCTTCCGCGTGGATACAATTGCATCCATGGGGGCTTATCTATCAACCTTCTCTGCGGCAGTTCCAACCTACCTTTATGGAACGCTGCTCTCGGGCCAATATAATATTCCAAACATCTACGTGGAAGTTGATGCGGTTTATACCAATACGGCGCCAGTCGATGCCTATCGCGGAGCCGGGCGTCCGGAAGCCACTTATGTGGTGGAGCGGATGGTTGAAACGGCGGCACGCGAACTCAAAATGGACCCAGCGGAATTCCGCCGGAAAAATTTTGTGCGCAGTTTCCCGCATCAAACACCTGTCATTATGTGTTATGATGCTGGCGACTATGATGCAGCGCTTGATAAAGCGCGCGACATAGCGGATGTGGCTGGATTTGCTGCCCGTAAGGCGGCGTCTGCCAAAAAGGGCATGCTGCGTGGTCTTGGCTATTCAGCTTACATTGAAGCTTGTGGCATTGCGCCATCGGCGGCGGTGGGTTCGCTTGGCGCTGGCGTTGGCCTTTGGGAATCTGCTGAAGTGCGGGTGAATGCTGTGGGCACGGTGGAAGTTCTCACTGGTTCACATAGCCATGGCCAAGGCCATGAAACCACCTTTGCGCAACTCGTTTCAGAAAAGCTGGGCATTGATATCAACAATGTTTCGATTGTGCACGGCGATACTGACAAAGTGCAAATGGGCATGGGTACATATGGCTCGCGCTCTGGTGCGGTTGGCATGACTGCCATCTACAAGGCATTGGAAAAAGTGGAAGCCAAAGCGCGCCGGATTGCGGCCGCTGTGATGGAAGCGTCAACCGATGACATTGAATTCAAAAAAGGTGTTTTCACCGTTAAAGGCACGGACAAGAAAATGGCGTTCGGCGAGGTGGCCCTGCAAGCTTACGTTGGACACAAAATCAATTCTGCGGAAATTGAACTTGGCCTCAAAGAAACGGCATTCCATGATCCATCAAACTTTGTATTCCCAGCAGGGGTTCATATTTGTGAAGTCGAAGTTGATCCAGAAACCGGTGTGACCAAGATTGCGAACTACACTGCAGTTGATGACTTTGGAAACATCATCAATCCGATGATTGTTGAAGGTCAGGTTCATGGTGGTATTGTGCAAGGGATTGGACAAGCGCTGCTCGAGAATTGCGTTTATGATGAAAAATCCGGGCAGCTTTTGACCGGATCCTTCATGGATTATTGCATGCCGCGCGCAGATGATATGCCTTCGTTCAAACTTGGTTTCACCTGCACACCTTGCCCAAGTAATCCGCTTGGCATCAAGGGGTGTGGCGAAGCTGGAGCGATTGCTTCGCCACCCGCTGTGATCAATGCTTTGACCGATGCGCTTGGCGTTCGTGATCTTGCAATGCCTGCTTCACCCCAAGTGGTGTGGCGCGCTCTTCAACCCATGAAAAAAGCCGCAGAATAAGGCGAGGGAGAACATAATGGAAAATTTTGCATATCATCGCCCCGCCAAAGCGGCCGACGCTGTCAAAGCTTTAAAGAAAGCTAAGGACGGAAAATATATGTCTGGCGGCATGACTTTGTTGCCAACCATGAAGCAAGGACTAGCCGCACCTACGGATATTGTTGATCTCAGTGTGTTGAACAAAGCAAGTATCAAAATCACTGCGAAATCGGTGACCGTTGGTGCTGGCACAACCCATGCTGAAGTTGCTGGTAATAAAGACATCAAGAAAGCTTTGGCGGTCTTGAACAGCGTTGCTGGCGGCATTGGTGATCCTCACGTGCGCCATAAGGGCACAATTGGTGGCTCGATTGCCAACAACGATCCGGCCGCGGATTATCCTGCGGCGGCCCTTGGATTGGGAGCTACAATCCACACTACCGACCGTAAAATTGCGGCTGATAAGTTCTTTACGGGCATGTTCTCAACGGCATTGAAAACCACTGAGATTGTGACAGGTGTGGAGTTCCCGTTGATAAAAAAAGCGGGTTACGCCAAATTCCCTAATCCTGCATCGCGTTATGCCATGGTCGGCGTATTCGTGGCGCAAATGAAGGATGGTTCAGCGCGGGTTGCTGTGACGGGTGCTGGTGCTGGTGTGTTCCGAGTGGCGGCCATGGAAGCGGCTTTAGCGAAGAAGTTCAGTGCTGATGCACTCGACGGAATTTCTGTGCCTGCGAAAGGCTTGAACACCGATATGCATGCGTCGGCGGATTATCGTGCGCATCTCATCAGTGTGATGGCAAAGCGGGCTGTGACTTCTGCAAAGTAATATTTGATCTCAACACGAAAACCCGCAAAGTAAACGCTTTGCGGGTTTTTCAATTTTCCTTCGCCATTTCTTGTAGAATCCCCTTCCCCCGTTGGGGGAAGGTGCCCGAAGGGCGGAAGAGGGTCTTCCCACATTTGCGAATTGATACAATTTCAAAGTGCCGCTTGTTGCGAGACCCTCATCCGGCCTTTCGGCCACCTTCCCCCAACGGGGGAAGGGTGTAATATGACCAAA
>JAYUOP010000114.1:0-3858 GCA_043760745.1 Hyphomicrobiales bacterium | reverse complement strand
GTACTTTCGCGTTGCTCTTTGCGAATGCCTTTGGTGCCGTAGCCACAGCCATGGCGCTCACCGGGTCTTCGCTTTCAATTGTACCCATTCTCCTGTTTGCGCAAATCCGTGGCGATGTGTTGCAAAACCCACATCTGGGTTATGCCATTGCTTTCGCCATGATCGCGATTACTGGTATTGCCAATCTCATCTACATCGTATTGCGTAGCCGGGCTGAGCGGTGGCAGAAATGAAACTGTCCAAAATTGCAGCTTGGGTAACTTTTGCAATCGGCGCGTTGTTTTTCTTCTTGCCTTTGCTTGCAACCTTTGAATTTTCATTGCGCGCGCGCCGTGGTGTCTATTCGTTTGATGCCTACGCCTCGGTTCTCTCAGACCCACAATTTCGTGATACATTATTGTTTTCTGTTGTTATGGCATTGTTCACGATTGTCATCGGCTTGTTGATTGTTACACCAACGGCATTCTGGGTCAGATTGAAGTTACCAAAACTCCGACCCCTTATTGAATTCATCACGTTGTTGCCTTTGGTTATTCCACCGATCGTCATCGTTTTTGGTTACATCCGCTTATACAATACGTCGAGCTGGTTGCCGCTGACCGGCACCGCCATGGGCACAAACATCTTGTTGATGTTCGGCTATGCGACCTTGGCGCTGCCCTATATGTACCGTGCGGTTGATACTGGTCTACGCACTATCGACATTCGCACTTTAACCGAAGCAGCGCAGAGTTTGGGTGCTGGGTGGACGACAATTATTCTACGGTTGATTTTGCCTAATGTGTTGGTGGCCATGTTGTCTGGTGCTTTCTTGACCTTTGCCATAGTGATTGGCGAATATGTTTTAGCGGCTCTGCTGAACCGTCCGGCCTTTGGCCCTTACATGGTGTGGATGGGCGGCAACAAAGCCTATGAACCTGCGGCCCTCGCGGTGATCGCTTTTGCCATTACGTGGGCCTGCATGGCCTTGATCCAACTCCTCACCCGTTTTTCTAAACATCCGAAAGCATTGCAGTAATGGCTTATCTGAAACTTGAAGGATTGCAAAAGTCCTTCGGCAAAACCCAAGTTGTCGAGCACTTCGATCTTGATATCGGCAAGGGTGAATTCGTTTCGCTTCTGGGGCCGTCGGGCTGCGGTAAAACCACGGTCTTGCGCATGGTTGCGGGTTTTGAAAGCCCGAGTGCCGGCCGCATCAAAATAGAAGACACTGACATTACAGACCTGCGCCCGAGCCAACGCAATGTCGGTTTGGTGTTCCAGTGCTATGCATTATTCCCAAACCTCAGCGTCGCGCAAAATGTTGCTTTTGGTCTCAAAGTTGCAAAGCTGAACAAACCCGCAATTGACCAGCGCGTGGCCGAGATGTTGAAGCTCATTGGCCTGCCGCAACTTGGCGGGCGTTACCCGTTTGAGTTATCCGGTGGGCAGCAACAGCGTGTGGCATTAGCCCGTGCGCTTGCGGTGCGGCCGCGGGTTTTGTTGTTGGATGAACCACTATCAGCGCTTGATGCAAAAATCAGAGTAAGTTTGCGCCGCGAGATTAGAGACATTCAACGTGAGCTTGGCATTACAACAATTTTTGTAACCCACGACCAAGAAGAAGCCTTGTCAATTTCAGACCGAGTGGTGGTCATGAACCAAGGTCGTGCTGAACAGGTGGGCGCACCTCATGACGTGTACAATCGACCATCAACGCGTTTTGTTGCAAATTTTGTCGGAACCCTGACGACTTTTGATGCCGTAGTGAAAGATTCCAAATTGGGCATTGTGACCTTTGGCAATCTCGATGTTCAACTGCTCGAAGGCAATCTTGGACTCAAGAAAAATGATGCTGTGACCTTGGCCATCCGGCCGGAAGCTTTGACACTGGGGCAGCAGACTAAGCCTGCCGTCACACTTTCAGCAGTTATTGACGATGTGCAGTTCTTAGGCTCGGTCATTCGATTGCGTGCCCGCATCGGCGATCAATCGGTTTCGCTAGATATGTTCAACCGCAATGATACCGCCCCACCAGCACTGGGAGCAAAAGTAGATATTGCCTTTCAACCCAAAGACCTAATCCTGTTGCAAAGGTAAGATACCCGGCGTCATCGCATCGTCATTCTAGACCTCAATACAGCAGCAATTATAGCGGAGTATGCGATGCCCCATCTTGGACTTGTGCCTATCATTCACCCTACCGCTTCAGTGCGAAAATCTAACCTTGGGGCTTTTGTTGAGATCGCAGAGGGTACGCGTGTTCTGGACAGCACCATTGGTGATTACAGTTATACGGATCGTTACGCTGACATTGCTTATTCGGTCTTGGGCAAGTTTGTGAATGTAGCAGCCTTCAGCCGGATCAATCCTGGCGAACACCCGCATCATCGGGCATCGCTCCATCACTTCATGTATCGCTCCAGCTATTATTGGCCCGAAGAAACTGATGAGCAATTGGTATTTGATTGGCGGCGTTCCCGCCCGGTGCATGTCGGGCACGATACCTGGATTGGTCATGGCGCTGTCATCATGAAGGGAGTGACGGTGGGCAATGGCGCAGTGATTGCCTCCAATGCTGTGGTCACCAAAGATGTGCCGCCATATGCCATCGTCGGCGGTCTACCAGCTAAAGTCATCAAATGGCGGCACCCGCCGCACGTAGCAGATCGTTTGCAAGCATTGGTTTGGTGGGATTGGGATCATGACACCATGCGTGTGGCGCTGCCGGATTTTCGTGCGTTGAGTGCTGAAGCCTTCATTGAAAAATATGAAAAGCAAACATCAGCCAAAACTGTCACGCAAGCGTTGCAATCGATTGCTTGAAAGCGACATGGAGTTAAATTCTGCAGCAATACCGCCGGATCGAGCCTCAGCTATGCGATTGTTGGCCCTTGCGCCATGGACAGTTCTCAATGCGCTAACCGAATTCTGCTGTCATGAAACCCATTCCATATTGCGTGGGCCTGAAACCGGTTTGGTCATGTTGCGCGGCCGTATGGGTGCAACCGGCAATGCGTTTAATCTGGGTGAGGCAACAGTGACGCGTTGCACATTGAAACTGGCATCGGGAACCGAAGGCCATGCTTACGTCATGGGCCGTAATTTTGATCATGCCCGTCGTGCGGCTTTATGTGATGCTCTTTTCCAAGAGGATGCCGAAAAACTTGGCTCCGTACTTGCCGCGTTGGAAAAATATTTGACATCCCAACACCAAACCATGGCGGCAAAAGCAGCGGCCACAAAAGTGGATTTCTTTACCATGGTGCGCGGCGATGTCTGAACCACATATCCTCCAAACACCACAAAACTTGGCCACTTGCTTTCGAACGATCCTTAGCAGTTTTTCAAAGCCTGCAGTTCCCGTTGCTATTGCCCATATGCCTGACGCGCCGATACCTCTTCTGCCAACCACTGCAGCTTTGGCTTTGACCCTCTTTGATTATCAAACACCCTTTTGGCTATCACCTGATTTAAACACCGATGAAGTGCGTAAATTCCTGCGCTTTCATACCGGCGCACCCCTCACACTTAACCCGCGTGAAGCAAGTTTTGCCATTATTACAACAACTGAAACCGCACGTGGATGGCCGGACTTCAATCTTGGCAACCACGAATATCCTGATCGCTCGACAACCGTTATTGTGCAAGTGCCGTCTTTTGCTGCGGGAGAAATGGTGACAGTTTCTGGCCCCGGTCTTGAGCATCCCGTAAGCTTGGCTGTCGTAGATGCGACACCACATTTTTGGCAGCACATTCAGAATAACAACAGCCTTTTTCCCATCGGCAATGATTTCATATTTGCGAGTGCAGAAGCGATTGCGGCATTGCCACGCTCATCCCTTGTGCAATTGATGGAGCACGCCTGATGTATGTTGC
>JAYUOP010000113.1:0-3873 GCA_043760745.1 Hyphomicrobiales bacterium | reverse complement strand
TGCACACCGTTTCAATCACGCGAATACCAAGCTCGCGGGCAACAATAGCTGCTGGAACCAACCCACCGCGCGTTATCGCCACCACAGCATCAAACGGACCAGCCGATGACAAGCGCCAAGCCAAAGCGCGCGCGTCCCGGTGGAACTGATCCCAAGAGACTGGGAAACTTTTTTGCCATTTTTCGTCCAAAGCGTGACACTCCCAAGCAATTATTCAATTTTCTGACCCCGATTGCCACAATGCAAGGTTAACAATCAATACTTGCTTCATCTTTTCTTGTCACAATGAGGTCAAATTTGTGAATACCCCCGGAGTTTTCGATTTATGACTGCCCAATCTGCGATGATCCCTGAACTTGTAAAAGCCTTTGAAATTGCCAATATCGAAATGCTGGTGGTTTCCATGCCAAAAGCGGAGATAGTCGAAGCAACAACCTCGGCGGTTCTAAAATGGCATTGCGAGCGCTCTGATGTCATTGGCAAATCGCTTCAGAAGTTTGGCCTTGGTAATATTTCGGCGCGTTACATCGCGGATCAACACAATCCTAAGGGTCCCCAGAATATCGAGATTGCTTTTGCTCATCCATTAGGTGAGCGATTTATGAACCTCTTTCGGCAACAGCCTTGGACCGATGGCGCGACTGAATTCATGATCTTGATTGGCCAACATGCGTCTTCGGAGCAATCCGAATTAGCGATCAACAATGAAAAACGCCTGAACCTTGCCTTGCGTTCTGGCGGCTATGCTGTCTGGGACTATGATTACGAAACTGGCAAAACCTATAACTCGCCAGAAATGTTCGATTTGCTTGGTTTGCCACCTGATAGCACAGAGCTTGATTTCAATTCTTTCAATAGCCGCGTTCATCCCGATGACGCTGATTTAACTCTCGATCAAAAAATTAAAACCTCGCCATTTGGCGCGGATGTTTTGCAAACCCGTTACCGCGTTCGCCTGCAAAACAATGAGTATTGCTGGATTGAATCGGTCGCTGGCATTATCCGCAATCCATCAAACGGGAAACCAACGAAATGCGTGGGGCTATGCCGTAACGTAAGCGATCAGATGGTCGCCCTAGAGCGCATGCGCAATTCCGAGCGCACATTGAAACGCTCGCAGCAAGCCGCAAAACTCGGCAGCTTTTCTATGCGTGTCGAAAGTGGCGTATCACGCCTATCCGCTGAAATGGCGGTTTTGATTGGCATGGAAAATGCGATTGTCCACCCAAGCCTTTCCACATTCATTAAAATGATTGAGCCCGGCGACAAGGAAAAATTTGAAGAAGCGCTTGAGTTGGCCAAAATTGGCCGCGGATCAACTGACGTTGAAATCACTGTGCGCCTGAAATCTGGCGATCTCGAATATTTCCAAGTGACCTTGCAACCCGAAAAAAACAAACAAGGCGAAATCGAAACCGTTTTCGGTTCTTGCCAATGCGTAACTGATCGCAAAGCCTTGGAGCGCAAGTTCCATCAAGCCCAAAAAATGGAAGCTGTTGGTCAGTTAACCGGTGGCGTTGCGCATGACTTTAACAATTTGTTGATGGTCGTTATGGGCAATCTGCAGCTTGTCGAACAACTCGTCAAACATGATGAGCGCGCCATGAAGCGGATCCGCGCTGCCATCGAAGCCGCCGATAAAGGCTCTGAACTCACAAAACGTATGCTGGCATTCTCGCGCCAGCAAACTTTGCAAAACAAGGAAGTTGGCGTCAACGATCTGATGCAAAAAATGGGGGATATGTTGCATCATGCGGTGTCCGCCACGGTTGATGTTCAAATAATTCCAAACGAAAATGTGTGGTCAATTAAAGCCGACAGCACAATGTTAGAAACCGCATTGTTAAATCTGGCAATCAACGCCCGCGATGCCATGGCGCCAAACGGTGGCAAACTAATCTACGAGTATTTCAACATAACTCTCGACGAAGAATATGTCGCCAACAATGATGAGGTCACCGCGGGTGACTATGTTCAGATCGCTGTGACCGACACGGGCTGTGGCATTCCACCCGAAAATATCGAGAAAGTATTCCAGCCATTCTTCACCACCAAGCCACCGGAAGCGGGTTCTGGACTTGGCCTGTCAATGATTTATGGCTTCGTGAAACAATCCGGCGGACACATCAAAATCTATTCCGAAGTTGGCCACGGCACAACAATCAAACTTTATCTCCCGCGCATGAAGCAAGCCGCCGGTCTGAACGACGCGCCAACACCAGGCGACCTTCAAGCCCATATAAAGAGCGAATTTATTGACACCACATCGCCAACATTTGATCTCTCGACATTAGAAAACATTAATGTAGCCGATCATAAAATGCTTGTA
This sequence comes from Hyphomicrobiales bacterium, assembly GCA_043760745.1. GTDB lineage: Bacteria > Pseudomonadota > Alphaproteobacteria > Rhizobiales > Aestuariivirgaceae > Aestuariivirga. The sequence continues at coordinate 1,544 of JAYUOP010000113.1, read as the reverse complement.
CTTGTGGTCGAGGATAATGACTCCGTTCGCGAAGTAGCAGCCGCCATGATTGAAGAGATGGGATTTGAAGTCATCCTCGCTTGCAATGGTCATGAAGGACTAAAACTCATCGAAACCCGCCCCGATATTGATCTCGTTTTGTCGGACGTGATTATGGCTGGCGGCATGAACGGGCCAGAACTGGCCACCCGCGCTTTAAAAGTTCGCCCTGAGTTGCGCGTACTTTTCATGTCCGGTTATGCGCCCGGCTCAGTGCGCCAAATGCAAGATTTGCCGGACAGCATAGATCTCGTCAACAAACCTTTCACCCGCAACGATCTCACAGAAAAAGTGAAAAAAGCACTGGCGGCTTAAAATCCGTTCAATTCTTTTTGCACCATCATTGAGATGGATTGGTTTTTTTTGCGTCCGGTAATCATCGAGAAAATGAGATTTTCTTTGTGTTGCCAAGACGCGAGGATAACCCCAACGACGTGGGTAAAAATCAAAACTATCGTGAGGTTCGCTGATACTTCATGAAGCTCTTCAATCCACTCTGCCCCCCAGAGTGCGTCTGTGGTCATAGCCCAACCGCTGGTTGCCGTAGCTGCCACCATAAAGAGGAGTGCTAAAACCATCGCCGCGCCCGCAGGATTATGCCCCAATACACGACGGGGATGGCCACTGAAAATCTCACGAACGTATTGCAATGTTACCGTTGGTGACTTCACAAAATCAGTAAATCTCGCGTGCTTGCTGCCAATGAAGCCCCAGATGATACGCAAAGCTAAGGCTGCTAAAATCCCATAGCCAAGATATTCGTGGGTGGCGGTCCCTGCTCTGGCGATAAGCTCGTAAGCCATAGTTGCCACGAGGGACCAATGAGACAGCCGCACAAAAATGTCCCATACTAAAATGGTTGTAGGCCGCGCAATGCGGCCCACTTCCATCTGGTCAAATGAACCTGACATTACTTCGTCAAAATCAATTCAGCAGTGACGGGATCAAAGTAAGCTTCAACGCGCTTACCGTCCTTTGTGCCTTTCAATTCCCAGCAGCCATCTTCTGGCTGAACCTTGCGAACCTCATAACCCAAAGAGACGAGTTTTGCGGTAATATCATCTTGGACTTGCCACGGTTTGGTTCCGCGTCCTTGATGAGAAACGATAACCATCAAGGAGAACGGTTATGTCAAAAGTACACAATGAAGAGTTTAAGCGTGAGGCGGTGCGGATTGCACTGACAAGTGGGCAACCACGGCGTCAGGTTGCTGCTGATCTTGGTGTTGGATTTTCGACGCTGGCGAAATGGATACAGAAGTCCCGTCCGGGTGACTTTCCACCTCAGGCTGACATTGATCTTGCGAAGGAGAATGAACGGCTTCGCAAAGAGAACCGGTTGCTCACGGAGGAGAGGGAGCTTCTAAAAAAAGCAACGGTGTTCTTCGCGAGTCAAAACAAATGAGATTTGCCTTCGTCGAAGAACATTCAAAGCATGTCCCAGTTGACCGATTGTGTCGAATGCTGCGAGTCACATCACGTGGCTTCAGGGCTTGGCGCAACCGC